>NZ_JBHKFI010000017.1:0-110289 GCF_042263505.1 Cytobacillus sp. Hz8
TATATGGAATATTATAATACGAAACGGATGAAGGCAAAATTAAAAATGAGCCCGGTGCAATACCGAACTCATTTTGAGCAAGCAGCCTAATGAAATAACCGTGTCTAACTTTTAGGGGTCACTTCAAGCCTGTGCTTTTTTATACTTGAAATTTGGCAGATAAAGCTTGAAGATTCTCAGCAATCTTGGCGAGCTCTTTTGTGGATGTGGATACTTCTTCAATGGCGGCCAGCTGTTCTTGAGATGCAGCGGAAACACTCATTGAATTTTGACTATTTTGCTGTGCGATAGAACTGACCTCTCCGACTTCAGAGGTGACGACGTGAGTACTATCGAAAATCTTTTGGCTTCCTTCGAGAATATTTTGAACTTGTCCATTCATATCCAGCATGGATTTCGAAATATGATGGAAAATATCTTTCGTATCCGTCGTCATATTAATTCCTAATTGCACCTCTTCAATCACTTGTTTCATCGTATCAACAGAGGTTTTCGTTTGATTTTGGATTTCATTGACTAAAACAGCAATTTGTTGAGCGGACTGACTGGATTCTTCCGCCAGCTTGCGAACCTCCTCTGCTACAACGGCAAATCCCTTTCCTGATTCACCAGCACGAGCGGCTTCAATGGCAGCATTTAAGGCCAATAGATTGGTTTGCTCGGCGATATTGGTGATTACCGTCAAGAACTGACCGATTTCCTTTGAACGCTCCTGAAGAACTAAAATAGAGGAATCTGATTCACTTACTGAATTCTGAATAGAGCCCATCTGATTAACAGTTCGATCGACGGCTTCAACCCCATTTTCAGCGATTTTCGTATTGGCTTGAGAAAGTTCATTAATGGTTCTTGTATTCTCGCTAATATCATCAATTTCATTACTTACAATGTCCATAGCGGAAGCAATTCGCTCGATTCCAGAGGCTTGTTCTTCAGAGCCAGAGGCAACTCCCTGTATGGCTGCGGAAATTTGCTCAGATACGGTGGCAGTATTATCAGAATTGGTAGCAAGCTGTTCAACTGCTGCGGCAATATGGTTGGTTGTTTCATTTATATTCCTTACGACTGAACGCAAATGACTTGTCATTTGTTGAAAGCCTTCTGCTAATTCGCTAATTTCATCGTTTCCTCGCTTCGTGTGCTCCAGTTCAACACTCAGATCACCAGCGGCAATTTTTTTCGTTGCAGCTAGCAGCGTTTTTAGAGGTTTGATGACAATTCCACTAATAAATAACTGCGCAATCACCGTCGTAATAATCAGACTAATTAACGTATTCACGTAGATTCCAAAACTATCATTAACATGGGCGTATTCCATTATAATTGAATTAATTTTTGCAGATAATGGAGTGCTAATAATAGATGAACCGATAATGACGGCAATAATTTTGTTTCTAAGACTTCCAAATTTCAATTTTTTCATATAGAGAAATCCTTTCCTGAAATCAATTCTTTATTGTTTATGTTGATAATTATACTAATATATAGGAAAAAAGAAAGTGATTTACTAGATTGTATGGGACAATTGGATTAAACAAATGCTGGGTGAATAGCGAAATTATCACTATACACCTCAAAATAAAATCTGAGCAGGTCCATAGTAATCCATCGACACAAAGTTGGAAAAATAAGCTTGTTTAAGGATTGCTAACTTTTGTGAATGGTATAGAATAGAATAAAAGGGGCTAATTAACATTCATTAGAAGGGTGATTTATGAATAATGACAGGAAGAAATTTTGGGTGACACTAGCAAAGAAAATAAATTATCAATTCCTATTTTTGGTTGTAACATTGATTTTATTTGGCATTTTTTTTGTCTGGAACCAAGAATTATTTGATTTAATCATGAAGGGTGATTTGAAATCCATTCGGGAAATGTTGGATGGAGAGATATACTCTTATATTTTCACTTTATTGTTGATGATTCTTCAAAATTCCTTTACGATTGTCCCACTTATCCTAATGATTACCATCGACGTGACTCTTTTTGGTTTTATTAATGGATTTCTATGGAGCTGGATTACAAGTATTGTGGCAGCGATTCTGGTCTTTTTTTGTGTTCGCTTTATTTTCCAAGATTGGTTAGTGAAGAAATTTAAACCAGAGCAGATTGCTCTTGTGGAGCAAAAAGGCTTTGTTTATGTGTTTCAGGCAAGGGTTTTTCCTTTTATTCCTACGAGTTTAACGAATATTTTAGCGGGGCTGAGTACGATTCGTTTTAGTCATTTCCTTTTGGGAACCATATTGGGGAATTTCCTTTATTTTTTCCTTTTAGCCCTCATACCAGCAGGAATTTTTTCTTCCTCTTTAAATGAATTTGAAATGGGGATCATTATCCTGCTAATCTTTGGAGGATTTTATGGATTTAATGTCTGGTATAAAAGGCACAAGCGCAAGCCACGTAAAGAGAATGAGCCTCGCCATTTTGAAGGCTGATGATTATTGCTTGGGAGGCTTTTTAGTTGTGTAATTTATGGAACCATGTTTTGATATAAATAGTTAACAAGGTAAAATAAATTAAGAATGATTTACGAATTTAAGTAAGAAAAGAGGATGCGGCCAATTGTTAGAAAATTTCAATGTACATGATATGAAGGCAATTAGGGTTGAATTAACTCGATTTATGATGGCATATAAATTTGCTTTGGATGAAGTGAATACTAAGATCAATATCCTAAAAGAAGAATTTAATTATATCCATGAATACAATCCAATTGAGCATGTGAAATCAAGGGTCAAATCCCCGCAAAGCATTTTTAAGAAAATTCAACGAAAAAATTTACCTCTGACTTTGGACTCGATTAAAAATCATATTCGCGATATTGCCGGAGTGAGGATTACATGTTCCTTTGTAACGGATATATATAAAATTAGTGAGATGCTGCAAAAACAAAAGGACGTTAAGGTGATTGATTATAAGGATTATATTGAAAATCCAAAGCCCAATGGATACCGCAGCTTGCATTTAATCGTTGAAATCCCTATTTTTATGTCCGATCGTGAGGAATTGATTCCTGTTGAGATTCAAATTCGCACGATTGCGATGGATTTCTGGGCGAGCTTAGAACATAAGATTTTCTACAAATACAATAAAGATGTTCCCAGTCATTTGGTGTCTGAGTTAAAGAATGCCGCTACAGCTGCTGCCGAATTAGACTTGAAAATGGAGCGGCTAAATAAAGAAATCGGTGTTTTTAAAGAAATGGATCGGAATGAGGAGAAGCCCTTATTGCCCCAATTTACAGGAGACAGATTAAGCCTGCCGATGCATTTTATTGAATCCATCATCCAAGATGCGGAAAAATAAAAAAGAGAAGCGGATGAGACAAGGAATTGTCTTGTTCTGCTTCTCTTTTTTATACATAAAGAAAGCATAGATTGGCAGCAAAGAAGAAACTCGACGTAGTGGCCAATTTTAGGAGTTTAGTATAAAGGCAACTACGCCTCTGTCTTCGCCCTTAGGGGCTCGCCAATCGGCGAGTTTTCTTTATGGATTTAATACTTTATTCCACTAAGTTCGTTTATATAATTATTTTTACTATAAGCACAGGGATAAAACAATATATTGCCAATTGGACCAAATTTTGAAAAATTGTCACTTATTCATGCTGCTCCTTTGATTTATACTCAAATTAGAAGCTAAACATTGTTTAAAACAATGTTTAAACTAGGAGAAGAAATCAGGGATATGAATGAAATCATGTGAAGAAAAGGAATGTTCAAAGAAAGAGTTGATTCTAAATACAACATTGGAGCTTATTCAGCAAGAAGGATTTGAGGGGGTAACAATCAGAAAAATTGCCGCAATGGCTAATGTGAATGTCGCTCTTATAAACTACCATTTTGGATCGAAGGACCGTTTGATTAATGCGGCCATTCAGGTTTTGGTTTCTTCCTTTAAAGAAACTTTTGCCATTTTAGATAATGATTCAATTGAACCGCGAAAAAGGCTAAAATCTTTCTTAATTCAATACATTGATTCTTACCGAGAATATCCATTTATCGTAAGGAAGCTTGTGAATCAAGAGCCACTGCTTTTTGAAAGTCAGATTGATTTTGTGAATTTTTTAAGAGCAATGGGATTAAAAAAAATGAGGCATACAATTGAGGAAATAACGGGTGAAAAGGATCCGGATAAGTTAACGATTATGATGTCTCATTTGTTGGGGGCAGTATTTTTACCTATTTTAATCGAGCCTATGTATCAAAAGGTTACGGGTTATTCGTTCTCTGATAGGGAAACGCAGGTTGAGATATTGTTAGAACGCTATTTTGCTACATAGTCAGTATTTTCGGATTCACAAAGAGGAATTCTATCAAGAAAAGGGAGAGAGAAGGATGGAACTACAAGTTGGGCTTGATGTTGGTTCGACTACGGCGAAGCTAGTAGTCATAAATAAGAAAAATGAAATTTTATTTAAATCATACGAGCGCCATTTCTCCGATATTCGAAATACGACTCTAGGGCTATTGCAGCGTGTATCCAATCAGTTTCCAAATGCTGAATTGAAAATGAATGCGAGCGGATCCTCAGGTTTAGGGCTGTGTGAAGCATTAGGGATTCCATTTATTCAGGAGGTTGTTGCCTGTACGGAAGCGGTCAAATCAAAAGAACCCAATATTGATGTCATTATTGAACTCGGTGGTGAGGATGCGAAGCTAATTTATTTAACAAATGGGTTGGAACAGCGAATGAATGCTGCTTGTGCAGGGGGAACAGGGGCATTTATTGACCAAATTGCTTCTCTATTAAATACGGATGCGGAAGGATTGAATCAGCTTGCAGCATCTGCTGAAAAAATTTATCCAATTGCCTCAAGATGCGGTGTGTTTGCAAAAACGGATATTCAGCCGCTTTTAAATGAAGGGGCAAGAAGGGAGGACATTGCTGCTTCCGTATTTCAAGCGGTTGTCAATCAAACGATTGGCGGGCTTGCCTGCGGAAGACCGATTCGTGGAAATGTTGCCTTTCTTGGCGGACCATTAACTTTTTTAACGGAATTAAGACATCGTTTTATCGAAACACTTCATCTACAGGATGAGCATGTCTTGCATAGCCAGGATGGTCATTATTACGTCGCCATTGGTGCTGCGCTGGAAAGTGAAAAGAATGAATCCATTGATATTGGTCATGTGATTTCGTTATTAACGGACATGAAACGGAATACAGAGATGTCTGCATCTAAACGAATTTCTCCCCTTTTTTCATCCAATCAAAATTATGAGCAATTTCAGAAAAGACATCAACAGGCAAAGGTTGCAACAGCATCACTGGGAGAATATTCAGGGAATGCCTTTTTAGGAGTAGATGCCGGCTCAACCACTACCAAAATGGTTTTGATAAGTGACAAGGAGGAAGTGCTCTTTCAGTTTTATGAAAAAAATAAAGGCAATCCGATTGAAACCGTGAGAGAAGGCTTAATCAAGCTATATGCAGCTATACCTGATAAGGTAGATATTTTGCGCTCTACTGTTACAGGCTACGGAGAAAAATTAATTCAAGCCGCTTTCCAAATGGACGATGGCGAAATCGAAACGGTTGCCCATTATCAAGCAGCGAAAAAATTCCAACCCGATGTTGACTTTATTCTCGACATTGGCGGACAGGATATGAAATGTATCAAGATTAAGGATGGAGTCATTGATCGGATTATTTTAAATGAAGCTTGTTCTGCAGGCTGTGGCTCATTTTTAGAAAGCTTTGCGGAAACCTTAGGGCAAAGTGTGCAAGATTTTTCCAAGCTTGCTCTAACAGCTACCGCTCCAGTTGACTTAGGCTCACGCTGCACGGTTTTTATGAATTCAAAAGTGAAGCAAGTACAAAAGGAAGGGGCAAGCATTGCCGATATTTCAGCAGGTCTATCGTATTCCATTGTTAACAACGCTCTCTATAAGGTTATTAAACTAAAATCCGCTGAGGAATTGGGAGAGCGTATTGTCGTTCAAGGTGGAACGTTCTTAAACGAAGCGGTATTAAGGGCTTTTGAAAAATTAACTGGTAGAGCGGTCATTCGTCCCGATCTTGCAGGATTAATGGGAGCTTACGGCAGTGCACTTCTTGCAAAGCAAAGATGGACGAAAGAAGAAAAGACTAAACTCCTTTCTAGACAAAAGCTTCATGAATTTCAAGTGAAAACGACACACAGAAGATGTGGAATATGCGAAAACCACTGTCCTATTACGATTAACCGTTTTGCTGATAAGCGAACATTTATTACAGGTAATCGTTGTGAGCGGGGAGCAGGAAAGCAAAAGGTGAAGAGCGCCTTCCCTAATTTAGTGGAAGAAAAGCTGGCTCATTTATTTCAACGTCCTGTGTTGGTGGGGGATGAAGCCTTTCGAGGAGAAATGGGTATTCCTCGAGTATTGAATATGTTTGAAAACTATCCATTTTGGCATCGTTTTTTTACCGAGCTTGGTTTTGCCATTGTGTTATCTGACCCTTCAAGCAAGCGTATGTTTGAGAGTGGGATTGAAACCATACCGTCAGAATCCGTTTGTTATCCAGCGAAATTAACGCATGGGCATATACTAAATTTGCTGAAAAAGGGTGTGAAGAAGATCTTCTTCCCGGCTGTCGTGTTTGAAAAGCAGGAAAATCAGGCACAGCAAAATCATTTTAACTGTCCGATTGTGGCTTCTTATCCGGAAGTCATTCGGGTAAATATGGAAAGAATTCTTAAGGAGCATCAGGTAGAATTTATCAGTCCTTTCTTATCTATTGATCATCCTGCATCCATGCTGAAACAGCTATCTACAACATTTCCGGATATTCCAAAGCAAGAGCTAAAACATGCGTTGAAAAAAGCTCAGGAGGAAGCAGACTATTCCAAGCAATGGCTCCAAAAGCGCGGTGAAGAAGTACTGGAACAATTAACACAAAATAATCAAAAAGGGATTGTGATTGCGGGGCATCCCTACCACATCGATCCAGCCATCAATCATGGCTTGCCTGAGGAAATTAATCGTTTAGGAATGGCAGTTTTAACAGAGGATTCCATTAGTCACTTGGCGACTGACAATACGGATGTGCGAGTCGTGAATCAATGGACCTTCCATTCCCGGTTATATGAAGCTGCTAAAGTGGTGAAAAATCATCCGCATCTTGAATTGCTGCAGGTCTCTTCCTTTGGTTGTGGACTAGATGCGATTACAACGGATGCTGTAGAAGAAATATTGGAAGAGAATCAGCAACTTTACACTTGGATTAAAATGGATGAGGTCAGTAATTTAGGTGCTGCACGTATCCGACTTCGTTCCTTAAAGGCGGCTATTGCTGAAAGAGATAAACAGCAGGGAAGGCGTAAAGCCGTTTTGGTTCAAAAAAGAGAGGAGCCTACGTTTGATAAAGGGGATAAAGAGACCTATACGATTCTTGCTCCACAAATGATTCCTACTCATTTTGCTTTATTTGAGAAGGCCTTCCAACTCCATGGATTTAATCTTCAAGTGATGAAGGATGTTACCGAGCAAGAGGTGGAAGAAGGCTTACGGTATGTTAATAATGACGCTTGCTATCCAGCCATTGTATCGATTGGTCAGTTGGTCGCCGCGTTAAAGAGCGGGGACTATGACCTTTATCGAACTGCTGTCGTTATTTCACAAACAGGAGGAGGATGTCGGGCAACGAATTATTTTGCTCTCCTCAAAAAAGCACTGAAAAATGCCGGAATGCCACAGGTTCCTGTATTATCCCTGAATTCTGGGGGAATGGATAGTGTCAATCAGAAGGGATTTAAGATTAGTTTGCCTTTAGCGAAGAAACTAGTAATCTCTGGTTGTTTAGGCGACCTGCTCATGCGCCTTTTACATGCAGTCAGACCTTATGAAAGAATCCCAGGCAGTACAGAAGTCTTATATGAGTTATGGTTAGAAAGAGCAAAAGAACTGTTAGAGAATTTTTCAATGAAAGAATATCGACGCTTGATTCAGACGATGGTCACTGATTTTCAGCAAATTGAAATCACGGCTGAGAAAAAGCCTCGTGTAGGTATTGTTGGAGAAATTCTTGTTAAATTTCATCCATATGCCAATAACCAGCTTGTTGAGCAAATTGAACAAGAGGGGGGCGAAGCAGTTATTCCAGACTTTATCGATTTCTTCTTATATTGTTTAAATAATCGTGAATTTAATGCTGCCTTTTTAGGAAAATCAAAAATCGATGCCGCTATTGGAAAAATGGCGACACAGTACATCGAATACTATCGTGGCCCAATTCGTGAGGCACTTCAAGCAAGTAGACGATTCAGTGCTCCAATGGAATTCACGAAAATAGCTGAAAAGGCGTCTCAATTTTTAAGCCTTGGCAATCAAATGGGGGAAGGATGGCTTTTACCAGGTGAAATGGCTGAATTAATGGAAAGTGGAGTCGAAAATGTCGTTTGTGTACAGCCATTTGGCTGTCTGCCTAATCATATCGTCGGCAGAGGGATGTTTAATGCCATTAAAAAAGAGTATCCTAATGCGAATCTGATCTCCATCGATTACGATTCAAGTATCAGCAAGGTAAATCAAATTAATCGAATTAAGCTTATGATTAACATAGCTAAAAGTTAATACTATCTGTAAGAGGGTCTTAGGATTAAAGGGATTATCCCATTCTAAGACCCTTTTTTCGGCGAATATTTGCTCAATTACAAGAAGATTCAGAAATTGCACAAATGGTTTTCAAATTTTCTTCACATTTTTTATCTATGATGAAATTAGGAATGTGTTCCAGAGGACAGGTGATGAGAGATGAAAAAAACGACCATATCCATGTTGATAATCTTCCTTGTTCTCTCACTTTGTTTCCCTTTTTCAAGTTTTGCAGCAAGTAAAATGACGTTGCAGGAACAGATCGATAAAGCTTCAAAGGGGGATATAATCAAAATTGCTGAAGGGGAATATGACGAATCAATCAAGATCAACAAACCGATAACACTGGAAGGAATGGGGAATGTTGTGATTCGCTCCTGCAGTGAACAAGCAGTCATACAAGTGAAGGGGAAGAACGTCGTCTTAAAGCATGTCAAGGTCGAACAATGTAGTAAGGGGGATAAGACAGCCGGCATTCTTGTAAGCGGAAGCGGTCATCATCTTGAGAATATCGCGATACAAACGAATAAGTTTGGGATTCAGCTGAAGGATGCGGAAAACGTAACGATTCAAAAAACAAACATTCAAGGAAATCATAAGGGTAACGGGATAGATTTATGGAAATCAAAGGATAATACTCTGCAAAACAATATGATTAATAAAGCCCTTGATGGATTTTATCTTGAGCAAAGCGATGCGAATATAATAAGAAATAACACGGTTCAAAACTCACGGTATGGTATGCATTTAATGTTTTCCGACCAATGTTTACTAGAGGGAAATACCTCTCAGCAAAATACCTCTGGATTGATGCTGATGGAAGCAAAAAGCACCACCATCCAGAGAAATGATTTTTCTTTTAACAATGAAAATGTCCATTCACAAGGGATGCTTCTTTATCATGCCTATGAAACGGACATTGTAAATAATACATTTGTTTCGAATCGAGTCGGAATATTCGTGGAAGAGGCAGAGAAGAATCAATTCCAACAAAATCAATTGAAAGGGAATTTTATTGGAGTTCAATTTCTTAAATCTCAAAACAATCAATTAAGCGGCAATACCTTTACGGGAAACGTTAATGATGCCCAGGCGATTGAAAGTCATCATAATTCAATTGAAAAAAACTATTGGGACTCTGCACAGAAGCTTGATATTTATGGGAAGGGGCTAAGCGCCATCCCTTATACGGCAGATCCGTTTTTTCTAACATTAACAGCAGATGTGCCTGAATATCAAATCTTCTTTCAAGCACCAGGAATGGTTTTTTTACAAAAGTTATTGAAAAGTCCAAAGGATGCTTTATTAATTGATAATCAACCTTTAATGGTAATGACAACGAAACAAGCAGAAACAGCCAATTCCAGTGGGGGAATCTGGATGATTAGTGCTGTGATGCTGATTGGCAGCAGTATTTTATTTTGGGTGGGGAGGAAGCAGCAATGAAGAAGAATAAGGCTTTACTTGTTTTATTAATTGGCATTCTTTCAATGTATCTTGCCGCTTGTGGAAAAGATGAAGTGAAACCAAAAGCGATTGATGAAGACAAGGATGAATGCGATATTTGCAATATGGCGGTTATGGACAACCAATTTGCTACAGAGATTATTTTAGAAAATGGCAAGACCTATGTATTTGATGATATTGGCTGCATGTACCAATGGATGAGTGAAAACAAAGATAAAAAGGTAAAGGCAAAATTTGTTCGTGATTACAACACAAAGGATTGGGTCGAATTGGACAAGGCTACCTATGTCTATAACCCGGATGTCAATACACCGATGGCTTATAATGTCATTTCTTTTGCTGATAAAAAAGACGCTGAAAGCTTTGTCACTAAAAAGAAAGGGACGATTTTAAGCGCGAAGGATTTAGATCAGCATGAATGGAATATGAACAAGGATATGATGAAAAAGAATAGCAAGGATAGCAAAATGGATATGTAATATCTTCACATAAAGATGGGTGGAAGATTGACTGTTGAACCGGGTCAATCTTTTTTCCTGATGGGTTTGGGTTTTTGTTTTCACCATGTTGAGCTTCGAAAGGGGGAAGGAAGATGTGGAATATTTGGAAGGTAGAGCTGAGAATGTCCGTTAGACAGACATCCTATTACATGTTTCTCCTATTTTGGGTAGCGGTACTCTCACTCTTATTTTTATTGCAACGTAATGCTGCTGCTTTGACGGAATATACCAATATGGCAGGGACGATCATGAATGTCATACTTTATATTATTCCGTTATTTATGACGATAATCGGCTCCTTCTCAATTGCAAATGAAAAGGAAAATGGGCAATGGCGGCTATTATGCACGTATCCACTTGACAGTTTTTCCTATGTCTTAGGAAAAATGGGAGGGCAATTCACCTCGCAGATCATCGTTTTTACCTTTAGTTATGGTCTTAGTCTATGTGTGGGCCTTCTAATGGGGGGAAGCTTTGTCGTTCATTGGATCCTTGTTCTTTATCTATTTTCCATTGCCTTAATGTATTTCTTTCTTTTAATCGGAATGCTGGTCGGTTCCATCATCACGACTAGATGGCAGGCCTTAACCGTTTCTGTTATTATATGGTTTTTCTTTATCATGATTTGGCCAACGGCATTGATTGGTATTCTTGGGCTAGTTCCATATACTTGGATAGCCATTTTATTAAAAATAGCGTTATTTGCCAATCCAGCGGAATTATTACGGATGGTGATGGTAGTGAAATTAGACGGTGGTTCTGTCTTCGGACAATCCTATGATTCCATTGTTCAATTATTTCATTCCACTTCAGCGATATGGATTCTGCTTCTCTATGTTCTTGTCTTTACTGTGGTGTGTATCATGATCTCTACCTTGATTCTGGAAAGGAAGAAAAGACAATGAGCGAATTGAAGGTTCACGATCTCTCCAAAAAATATAAGAAGAAAACTGCGCTTTATCCGATTTCCTTCGAGGCCTCCTCTGGAACCTGCATTGTTCTATGCGGTGGCAATGGCGCTGGAAAAAGCACGATGCTGCAAATGCTGGCAAGTATATTGGGGCCAACAACAGGAAGGGTTACTCTAAATGGGAAAGACCTGAAGGATAATCGTAAACGCTATTTAACCAATATTGGCTATATGCCGGATGATTTCCAAGCACAGGAAATGATGACCGTTTCGGAATTTCTCTCCTTCTATGCGTCACTCAGAAAGGTAAATCGTGAACGTGTTCTCGAAGTGATCGACATGATTGGTCTATCCGAGAAAAAGAAGGTACTCGTTAAACAGCTATCAAAAGGAATGAGGCAACGATTATTATTTGCTCAAGCCTGTCTGCATAAGCCGGACCTATTAATTTTGGATGAACCAACCAATGGTCTTGATCCTTATTGGGTGAATGTCTTCATTGATCTCTTGAAAAAAATGAAAGCAGAGGGAACCATCCTCGTTTTTTCTACCCATATGATGGATGTTGCCGCAGAAATGGGCGACAAAATTCTTTTCATGAAGGATGGCAAAGTCTTGAAAATCATCGAGAATGAAACGGAAAAAGAAAAAATGACTTTAGAGCTTTTGCGGTTACATCGGCAATAGAGCCTGTGCTTTCGTTTGAGTTTGGAACGTGAATCTCAGTTGGGGTTCACGTTTTTTTTAGAGGAAGATGATAAAATGGCCAAAAAGAGCCGAAAGAGGGGCGGTATCGGACAGGAAATCTGGAAAAAAGCCGAAAGGAGTCCAAAAGCGGGACTGAATTGGACAGGAAACCCGGAAAACAGCCAAAAGGAGTCCAAAAGCGGGTCGGTATTAGACAGGAAACAAGGAAAATAGCTAAAAGGAGTCCAAAAGCGGAGCGGTATTGGACAGGAAACAAGGAAAACAGTTAAAAGGAGTCCAAAAGCGGGACAGTATTGGACAGGAAACCCGGAAAAAAGCCGAAAGGAGTCCAAAAGCGGGTCGGTATTAGACAGGAAACAAGGAAAACAGTTAAAAGGAGTCCAAAAGCGGGACAGTATTGGACAGGAAACCCGGAAAAAAGCCGAAAGGAGTCCAAAAGCAGGTCCGTATTGGACAGAAAACGAGGAAAAAAGTCAAAAGGAGTCCAAAAACGAGTCGGTATTGGACAGGAAACCCGGAAAACAGCCAAAAGGAGTCCAAAAGCGGGTCCGTATTGGACAGGAAACAAGGAAAATAGCTAAAAGGAGTCCAAAAGAGGAGCGGTAATGGACAGGAAACAAGGAAAACAGTTAAAAGGAGTCCAAAAGCGGGACAGTATTGGACAGGAAACCCGGAAAAAAGCCGAAAGGAGTCCAAAAGCGGGTCCGTATTGGACAGGAAACCCGGAAAACAGCCAAAAGGAGTCCGAAAACAAGCCCAAATTCGAACAGAAACCACTTGAACATCTCGATATTATACTGAATCACTCAGTAGGTAACTCATATAGCGGATAACCAAGCCCAAATATACAAATGACTGATACAACTTGCCCCAGAATATAAGAAAAAGACTCGTAATAAATCCGAGTCTATCATTTTGCTCTTATCTCTACCAAGTTTCCAATGCTCTTATTCAAAAAACAAAATTGTTGCCCTAAAACTCCAGTAACTGAAGGTAATTTTTCACAATCTTTGATATAATAATTTCCAAATCTTTTAGAAAAAGGTGAAAATGTGGTTAAGAAAAAATTTCAGTTTTGGACTTTGCAGATTTTAATGATCGTAACGATTATTTATGTTTCTACGAAAATTTCCTTTCTTTTTCAACCAGTGGGAGTGTTTGTCTCTACTTTGTTTTTTCCTATCATGATCTCTGGATTTCTTTATTTCCTTTTAAACCCGATGGTTAATTTATTACAAAAAATGAAGCTTCCCAGAACCATTGCCATTCTGATCATTTATTTGGCTGTGATTGGGTTACTTGTGCTTGTAATTGGGAATTTGGCTCCGGTGATTTCCAAGCAGGTGACCGCTCTGTTCAATGATTTGCCAAGCTATGCACAAAAGACAGAGAGGTTTATTAATGAGCTTTCCGATACAAAGCAGTTTAAGTGGTTTATGGAACAGGATTATATCTCGAAGGATGAAATTGAGCAGAGAGTCGTGGCATTTGCTAATACTTTGCCCAATCGAATGACGACTGGATTGCAGAACGTCGTTAGTGTAATTACAAATATTGCTGTTTTAATTGTCACTGTGCCTTTTCTTTTGTTTTATATGTTTAAGGATGGTTACAAGTTGCCGAATGCCATTTCGAAATTTATGCCTCAAATCTATCGTGAGGAGGGTGAGAAGACTTTAAAGGAAACCGCTGAAACGTTATCTGCCTATATTCAAGGGCAAATTACTGTCGCGCTATTTGTTGGAACCCTTGCCTTTATTGGTTATTTTATCATTGGTTTGCCTTATGCTCTTGTGATGGCTCTGATTGTGGCTGTTACCAATATTATTCCTTATGTTGGCCCGTTTCTTGGCGGGGCGCCTGCCGTGATTGTGGCTCTGTTTGATTCACCAACAAAGGCGATTCTCGTCGTTGTTGTGATAGTGATTGCTCAACAAATCGAAGGAAATGTCTTATCTCCTTTAATATTGGGAAAACGTCTTGATACCCATCCGGCAACCATTATTATATTATTACTTGTGGCTGGAAATTTAGCAGGTGTTTTAGGAATGATTCTCGCCATCCCATTTTATGCTTGTGCGAAAACCATTGTCGTCAATTTTATCCATTTTCTAAAGGCACGAAAGGAAGCTAGAGCAAAACTGAATGTATAAATCCCAGATAAAGGGGCGATTGAATACGGAATGGTTGCCAATGTCTCGTTTATCTATTATATTGAGGAAGAAATGGAAGATGAACCACCATATGTGATGAACAAACATAAAGGAGGAAATAAAATGATTCGCTTTGGAATAATCGGTACAAACTGGATTACAGAAAAATTTATTGATGCTGCTAGCAAGATAGAGGATTTCCAACTCGCGGCAGTTTATTCCCGTACAAAAGAAAAAGCGAAAGAATTTGCTGAGAAATTTGGCGCATCAACGACTTTTACGAATTTAGAAGAAATGGCTGGCAGTGATGAAATCGATGCTGTCTATATTGCAAGTCCCAATTCCTTTCATTCTCTACAAGCCATTCTTTTTTTACAAAATAAAAAGCATGTGATTTGTGAAAAGCCGATTTGCTCTAATCAAAAGGAATTGAGCGCAATGATTCAGGCTGCCGAAGAAAATCAAGTCCTATTAATGGAAGCGGTGAAGTCTACCTTTATGCCTGGCTTTAAGGCTGTCCAGGATCATTTACATAAAATTGGTGATGTGAGAAGATATTTTGCAAGCTATTGCCAATACTCCTCCCGTTATGATGCTTATAAAGAGGGAACTATTCTGAATGCCTTTGACCCGAAATTTTCCAACGGTTCCTTAATGGATATCGGTATTTATTGTATTTATCCACTTGTGGCTTTATTTGGAAAACCACAGGAAATTAAGGCATCCGGACTCTTGTTAGATTCAGGAATCGATGGACAGGGAAGCATTCTTTTAAAATATGAAGATAAAGATGCTGTGATTATGTATTCCAAAATTTCCGATTCCTTCTTGCCTTCGGAAATTCAAGGGGAAAAAGGAAGTATGATAATCGATCGAATAAGTGCTCCAGAGAAGGCTGAAATTCGTTATCGCAGCGGAGAAGTTGAAACGCTTGTGAATGAGACGATTGAAAATTCAATGTACTATGAAGCAAAGGAATTTATTGAATTAATTCAAAATGGTGAAGTGGAATCGAGAGTTAATACATTTGCCAATTCCATGATTGTAATGGAGATTATGGATGAGGTGAGAAAACAAGTAGGTGTAGTTTTCCCAGCCGATCAGCAATAAACCATTTTGGAAAATTAGTGGTATACAACATTATTCGAAAATATAAGTAAAAAGGAAGCCAACTCACTCGAGTCGGCTTCCTTTTTTTACATTCCAAACGACATAACCCAAACCGTCCCAACAACTGTTACTAAAGCGATGAAGAATGCATAGAGAATATTAATTGTCTGAGATTTATTGTCTTCTCCTTCACTCATATGCATGAACATATATAATTGAAGCGCTGCTTGGATAATCGCTAAAGAACCAATTGACCACATGATTGTTTTCAAGGGTAGAGAGGTTTTTAGCGCAAGTCCTACTGCAGCAAAGGTTAAGACTAAAGATGTAATAAAACCAATGACATGACTGATAGGAAATCCTTTTGATTTATGAGCCATTTTAGGACACCATCCTTGCTAAATATACGAATGTGAAGATGAAAATCCATACAACATCAAGGAAATGCCAGTAAAGTCCGATGATAAAAGTTTTTCTTGCTGTAACAGGAGTGATTCCTCTTTTTAAAATCTGAATAATAATCATTGTTGCCCAGCCAATCCCAAGGCTAACGTGAGCCCCGTGCGTGCCCAGTAAGACAAAGAAGCTAGATAAAAAGGCACTGGTTTGCATTGTTGCTCCTTCATCGACATAGTGAATAAATTCAGATACTTCCATGAAAATAAAGCCTGCGCCAAGTAAGAGGGTGATAATCAACCAAGTTAATAATCCTTTTACATTAGAACGACGCATTTCATAGATTGCTAGTCCGCAAGTGAAACTACTGGTTAAAAGTAAAACTGTTTCGATCAAGACATCTTTTATTTCAAATAACTCTTGTGGAGTTGGACCTCCGGCAAATCGTTCGCTTAGTACAAAAAATACGGCAAATAACGTAGCGAAAAGGATGATTTCCGCTCCTAGGAAAATCCAGAATCCGAGAATATTCATTTTACTTTGTTCGGTTTGATACTCTAATGGAAGAGACGTATCGACGACTTTTGTAGACATTATTTTTCACCTCTCCATGCTCGTTCCGTCTTAATAATTTCATCGACACCAACGTGGAATCCTTCATCATAATCAAAGGAACGAATGATTAATCCAACAAGGATTCCAATAGCAGCAATGGCTGCAGCAATTTTCCATTCAAAGACGAGGAAGAAGCCGGCAAGACCGAAGACAACACACATATAAAATGGTAACCCGCTGCTATTTGGCAGATGGATTTCCTCTACTTCTTCATCTTTAAGTTCTAAGCCTAAATTGTTCTTTTTTATATTCCAGAAGGCGTCTAAGGTTGTTACTTCAGGAACTTTTGCAAAGTTATAATGTTGAACCGGTGAGGCAGTATACCATTCTAGTGTTCTCGCACCCCAAGGATCATTAGAGATGTTGCGGTCTGCATATCGTGTGCTCCAGTAAATGTTATAGCAGAATGCGGCGAAGCCTAAGGCAAGGATAACGGCACCGATGGCGGATACCATAAATAAAGGTGCAAATCCTGATTCTGCTGAATAAGTGTAAGAGCGGCGAACCGCACCATCAAGTCCTAGGAAGAACATTGGCATAAACGTTAAGTTAAAGCCAATATTAAAGAGCCAGAAATGGATCTTCCCAAGCTTTTCGTTTAAGAGGAAGCCAAACATTTTTGGCCACCAATAATAAAGTCCAGCAAATACGGCATAAACTACACCAGGTATTAATACATAGTGGAAATGGGCCACTAAGAATAAGGTGTTATGATATTGGTAGTCAGCTGCCCCCATCGCAAGCATAACCCCTGTTACCCCACCGATGACAAAGGTTGGGACAAAGGCTAATGCCCAAAGCATGGCAGTCGTGAAACGAATTTTTCCTTTTCTCATTGTGAACAACCAGTTAAACATTTTAACCCCGGTCGGGATAGCAATCATCATGGTCGTAATCGAGAAGACAGAGTTAACTGCTGGCCCTGCACCCATTGTAAAGAAGTGATGGACCCAAACGAGCATACTTAAAAAAGCAATTCCGATAATAGAGCCAATCATAGATTTATAGCCATATAGCATTTTACGGGAGAAGGTTGAAATAACCTCTGAGAAGATCCCGAAAGCTGGGAGGACCACAATGTATACTTCTGGATGTCCCCAAAGCCAGAACAAGTTTGCCCAAAGCATATCCATTCCTCCGCCTGAAAGCGTAAAGAAATGAGTTCCAAAAATACGATCGAATGTCATTAATGCTAAAGCAACTGTAAAGATTGGGAAGGATGCGACAATAATGACTGATGTGATAAAAGATGTCCAAGTAAACATCGGCATTTTCAATAAAGTCATGCCTTTAGTTCTCATCTTAAGTATCGTGACAATGAAGTTAATACCTGTCATTAATGTTCCGATTCCGGCAATTTGGATTGCGACCGCGTAATAATTGTTTCCAATTCCCGGACTAAATTCTTTTCCAGCAAGCGGAAAGTAAGAAGTCCAGCCGGCATCTGGTGAACCACCGACGACAAAGGAAATATTAAATAACATCGCTCCGCTAAAGAAGAGCCAGAAGCTAACAGCATTCAGTTGCGGAAATGCAACATCACGCGCTCCGATTTGCAAAGGAATGACAAAGTTCATTAATCCAATTAAGAATGGCATCGCCATAAAGAGAATCATGATAACGCCATGCGTAGTGAATATTTCATTGTAATGCTGTGCGTTTAAAAAATCCATTTCTGGTCTGGCGGTTTGAGCCTTCATCAATAAACCATCCATACCGCCACGGAAAAACATCAGTACAGCAGCTAGAATATACATAATTCCAATCTTCTTATGGTCAACCGTTGTGAGCCATTCACGCCAAAGCCATTTCCATTTTTTAAAAACGGTTACACCGACTACAATTCCAATCATCGTTAGGAGAATCGCAATTTGCGATCCAATAATGAGTGGATCTCCATCAAGCATGAAAAATTCTTTCAACTTAGTGCTCATGATGTTCACCTCCGTCTTTTGATTCATCCATATCCATGTTCATACCATCCATATTATGATCGGTCGTTTTCTCTTGGTTTTCTGCCTTTTCGTCATCAAAAATCTTTCCTTGATATCCGTGAGTTTTATAGAGTTCAGGGTTGGTGTAGGTTTTTGAATTCATATCCGCATGGTTTACCCATTGGAGATGAGTATTGACAAAGGTTTCTCTTCCTAAATGAGTTGGTTTTAACAGCTCATTATATTTGCTCTCCGTTAATTTTGGAGCAGTTTGCTTTACTTCTTTTACCCATTTATCAAAATCTTTCTTTGTTTGTGCTTGAACTTCAAATTCCATGTCTGCATAGCCGCGGCCATTGAAGTTGGTATTTCTGCCGAGATAAGAACCAGGATTATCAGCCACTAAATACATTTGTGTTTCCATTTTGTTCATCGTGTACTTTTGTCCTCCCAATGCTGGAATCCAAAAGGATTGCATGGTGCTGGCAGAGGTCAACTTAAAGTGTACAGGTGTATCCTCAGGAATATTAATGTAATTGACGGTTTCAATTCCTTGATCCGGATAACTAAATATCCATTTCCAATCAGCAGAAGTAACATGGATCGTGATCGGTTTTTTGTCCTCGTATCCTTTTGGAACTTTCTCTAGATTGTAGATGGTTTTGACAGTTGGAATTGTTAGAGCAATCACGATGATAATTGGAATTGCGGTCCAAATGAATTCCAATTTCTTATTGCCATGTTCTTCTGGGGGCTCGTAATCCTTGTTATCGTCCTTTTCACGATATTTCCAGACAATATATCCGAATAGTCCAAAGACAACAATGACAACAATCACCATAAAAATGAGCGACCAGTTAATCAAATCTAAAATGCTTTTAGCAGCAGGTCCTTGAGGGTCGAAAACAACGAGCTTTGATTCACAACCGCTCAAGAATAATATGGAGCTACATGCTAATAGTGAAATCAATGTAAGCTTTGATTTCATGGGTTTCTCTCCTTTCAAAGTGTACACTTGTTCATGTATTCACAAAGTTGAATGTAAAATTTTTGTCATAAATACAATGCAGGAACAAATAATAGTGAACGTAAATTCACAAATATGTCACAATTTTGTTCGTAGTTTTTATGTATTTACACTATTGATATGATGGTAACATAATTTATCTTGAAAAAGTTGTGACAAAAATGTTAAGGATTTTTTATCCAATGATTAATTGTGATGTGAATAATTGACGAAATGAAATTTGCATGATTAGCTATGGGATTCAGTTAAATATTATTTTGGTAAAATTAATAATGATGACATATATTGCAAAATGAGGAAGAAAGTATCTTTTCTTTTATATCAATGAGGATTATAATATCTTCATTTAATAGTGCATTTGTCATATAAAAAATAGGATGAATTATATAAGGAAGATGTCGGAATATGAAAAGAAATTTGAATCGCCCCATAAAATTTAATCCCCCTCAAGTATTGGCCCTGATCTTTATCTTATTGGTTGTATTAGGCGGGCTTCTATTAAAGCTTCCAATTGCCGCGGAAAAGCCTGTTTCGTGGATCGATGCCTTTTTTATCGCTGCATCTGCTGCAACCGTTACAGGATTAACATCAGTTGACCCAGGAAGCACATTTACTACATTTGGTGAAGTCGTTATTATGTTATTAATTCAAGTAGGGGGATTAGGAATCATGACTTTTGCGATTTTAGTCATGGTGATGTTGCGAAAAAAAATAGGGTTTCGTCAACGGCTAATTATGCAGGAAGCTTTAAATCAGCCTTCAATTGGGGGGATTATTCGGCTTGTAAGGATTGTCATGCTTTTTTCCTTTTCAATTGAGGCATTTTCTGTTTTCGCTTTATCCTTGCGATGGGCCCCTGAATATGGATGGGGGAAAGGGATTTATTATGCGCTTTTTCATACCATTGCTGCATTTAATAATGCTGGATTTGCTTTATGGCCAGATAATCTAAGTTCCTTTGAGGTCGATCCAGTGGTGAATTTGATGATCGCCTTTCTAATTATTGTCGGTGGATTAGGGTTCACAGTGATGGCTGATTTATTCATAAAAAATCAATTTCATAAATTAACATTACATACTAAGGTGATGGTTTTTGGAACGATTATTATTAATGTAATCGCCTTTCTTTTTATTCTCGCAACGGAATATGATAATCCTAAAACATTAGGCGGTCTGAGTGGTGCGGGGAAACTGTGGGGAGCGTTTTTCCAAGCTATAACAACGAGGACAGCGGGGTTTAATACGATCGATATTACGGGCTTAGAACCATCAACCTCATTATTTATGATGTTTCTTATGTTTGTTGGTGCAGGCAGTACTTCGACAGGTGGGGGGATTAAATTAACCACATTTGTTGTCATCATCCTGGCAGTTACCGCTTTTTTAAAAGGAAAATCGGAGACAAATTTATTTAAAAGAAGGATACAAAACGAGGTCATTTTACGTTCGGTGGCCATCGCGGTTTTAAGCTTCTTGTTTGTTTTTCTAATGTGTTTAATCCTGTCGATAACGGAAAAGGGAAGTATGTTGCAAATTATGTTTGAAGTCGTATCTGCTTTTGGTACTGTGGGATTGACTCTTGGATTGACTTCGAGTTTGTCGATATTTGGAAAATGCGTGATTATTTTGGTTATGTTATTTGGAAAGCTTGGCCCTCTTACTATTGCTTTTTCATTAACAAGAAAAGAGAAAACGAAGATTAGGTATCCGAATGGGGACATCTATACAGGATGATGGAACTGATAATTCGGTAAAATCCTTCAAATAGAACTTGTTTTTACTTGAGTGGGAGACTATTCTATAAAGAGAATCATTGGTTTTTCTTATTCATATACAGATTATGTTTCTTGCTAGTAGCAATAATCCTCATAAATAAACTCGTTAAAGTGAATTTAAGAAGGTGTATAAAATGTTTATTAAATTTTTAGCGGCGTTGATTTTACCTGGCGTACTTGTTGTACTCTTCACTAGAGTGACCTACAGTCATATTTTGGGACTTATTTTAACCGTTGCTCTCATTGCTGGTTCTGTATATAAGGGGTATACGCATACATGGTTGCTCATTATAGTGGATGCTTTTTCTTTAACGGTTGGTTTTGCTATTTCACGGAAAATGCGGGATCGAGTAAGAAGTCGTGCCTAACTCCTTTTTAAATCGATATAATTCTTCTATTAATCTTGCTGATGGACTTAGCAGGATTTTCTTATTGGGTCTCCTATTATGTCCGTTTAAAATTTAAATGAAATAGAACATTGAGATGGACAAAAGAAAGGGCAAAGAGATGATTCGATATTTAGAAATAAAAAAACCAGATATTGCGAAGCAAGTTCTTGCGATTCAAATCCCTTCCTATCAAGTGGAAGCGGATTTAATCGGTTTTGCTGGAATTCCCCCATTACGGGATACGCTGGAATCCTTGCAACATTGCGGAGAAATTTTTATTGGCTATTTTTTCGGAGAGGAATTGACGGGAGCCGTATCCTATCAGCTTAACCATGAGATTGTGGATATTCACCGGCTTGTGGTTCATCCAAAGTATTTCCGAAAAGGAATTGGGAACGCATTAGTAACCTATCTTTTGATAAATATTGCTGAAGACAGGAAAGTAATCGTTCGTACCGGTGCTAAAAATAATCCGGCTAAAGCATTATATAAGAAGTTAGGCTTTGTTGAGAAAAGGGAGTTAGAAGTAGAAAAAGGTTTTTTCTTAACGGAGTTTGAAAAATAACAGTAAATATAGAGTAGCTGTCACATCAAATGATTGGCAGCTTTTTTGTATCAAACATAATTTAAAAAACGAATATTTGTTCGCAAATTGTTGGTTAAATAGGAGTGCTTTGTGGTAGAATGGATTCTAGAAAAAACACTTGGAAAAATCAAACATTCAATGAAATAGAAAAAATGATTAAATAAATGAAAATGGAAATAGGGGGACATTCTTGTGAGTGATCAATTTGAATTAGTCTCTAAATATTCTCCTCAAGGTGATCAACCAGAAGCAATTCGAAAATTAGTGGATGGAATCCGAACAGGGAAAAAGCATCAAACACTTTTAGGGGCAACAGGTACAGGTAAGACTTTTACAATCTCCAATGTGATAAAAGAAGTCAATAAGCCAACGCTTGTTATTGCACATAACAAAACATTAGCTGGACAGCTATACAGTGAGTTTAAGGATTTTTTCCCGAACAATGCTGTTGAATATTTTGTGAGCTATTATGACTATTATCAACCTGAGGCCTATGTTCCACAAACCGATACCTTTATCGAAAAGGATGCAAGCATTAATGATGAAATTGATAAACTGCGCCATTCAGCGACATCCTCATTATTCGAACGGCAGGATGTTATCATCATTGCCAGTGTTTCCTGTATTTATGGTCTCGGTTCACCAGAAGAATACCGCGATTTGGTGCTTTCATTAAGAACGAGAATGGAAATTGAACGGAATCAACTTTTGCACCGTTTAGTAGATATCCAGTACGAAAGAAATGATATTAATTTCCAACGGGGCACCTTCCGAGTTCGTGGGGATGTTGTTGAAATTTTCCCAGCCTCCCGTGATGAACATTGCATGCGTGTCGAGTTTTTCGGAGATGAGATTGACCGTATTCGTGAAGTGGATGCTTTAACAGGAGAAATTATCGGAGAAAGAGAGCATGTTGCGATCTTCCCAGCTTCTCACTTTGTTACCCGTGATGAAAAACTTCAGGTTGCGATTAAGAATATTGAAGCCGAATTAGAGGAACGACTTGCTGATTTACGAGATAAAGGCAAGCTGCTGGAAGCTCAGCGTCTAGAGCAGAGAACTCGGTATGATTTAGAAATGATGAGGGAAATGGGATTTTGTTCAGGAATTGAAAACTATTCACGTCATTTAACGTTAAGACCAGCAGGATCTACTCCATATACGCTATTGGATTATTTCCCTGAGGATTTTCTTATTGTTATAGATGAATCTCATGTGACCTTACCTCAAGTTCGTGGAATGTATAATGGGGACCAAGCGAGGAAAAATGTGCTGGTTGAACATGGATTTCGTTTGCCTTCTGCATTGGATAACAGACCTTTAACCTTTGAAGAATTCGAAAAGCATATCAATCAAATCGTTTATATATCAGCGACCCCGGGTCCATACGAAATCGAGCATACGCCAGAAATGATTGAACAAATTATTCGCCCTACTGGACTACTTGATCCAGTAATCGATGTTCGTCCGATTGAAGGCCAGATTGATGATTTGATTGGTGAAATTCAGGATCGGGTTAAAAAGAATGAACGGGTTCTTGTCACAACCTTAACAAAGAAAATGTCAGAGGATTTAACGGATTATTTAAAGGAAATTGGGATTAAGGTTCAGTATTTGCACTCTGAAGTCAAGACCCTTGAACGAATAGAAATTATTCGGGACCTGCGATTAGGGAAATATGATGTTTTAGTTGGAATTAACTTGTTGCGAGAAGGCTTAGATATTCCAGAGGTATCATTGGTGACTATTTTGGATGCAGATAAGGAAGGATTCCTCCGTTCCGAGCGTTCCTTAATTCAAACCATTGGACGTGCCGCAAGAAATGCTAATGGTCGTGTCATTATGTATGCGGATCGGATGACAAATTCGATGGAAATGGCAATTAGTGAAACAAAACGTCGTCGGGAAATCCAGGAGGCATACAATCAAGCTCATGGAATCACACCTCAAACGATTCAAAAGGAAATTCGCGACGTCATCCGTGCTACCCATGCAGCAGAGGAACAAGAAGAATATCAACCAGCTAAAAAGCTAGAACAGTTAAGTAAAAAAGAAAGAGAGATCGTTATTGCCGATATGGAAAAGGAAATGAAGGAAGCAGCGAAGGCGTTAAATTTCGAGCGTGCGGCTGAGCTTCGCGATCTCCTTTTAGAGTTAAAAGCGGAAGGATGACAGAATCATGGCAATGGATAAATTAATCATTAAGGGCGCAAGGGCCCACAACCTAAAAAACATCGATGTCACCATTCCGAGAGATCAGCTTGTAGTCTTAACAGGACTTTCCGGATCAGGAAAGTCCTCGTTAGCCTTTGACACGATTTATGCAGAAGGCCAAAGGAGATATGTTGAATCGCTATCTGCCTACGCTCGTCAATTTCTCGGCCAAATGGACAAACCGGATGTCGATACGATTGAAGGACTATCTCCGGCAATTTCTATTGATCAGAAAACGACTAGTCGAAACCCAAGATCAACGGTTGGAACCGTTACAGAGATCTATGATTATATCCGCCTTTTGTTTGCGAGGGTGGGACGTCCTACATGTCCGAACCATCATATTGAAATTACCTCACAAACGGTTGAGCAAATGGTGGATCGCATTTTGGAATATCCTGAACGGACAAAACTGCAAATCCTTGCTCCTATCATCTCCGGGAGAAAAGGAGCACATGTAAAAGTGCTGGAGGATATTAAAAAGCAAGGGTATGTACGTGTGCGCATTGACGAACATATGTATGACCTTGGTGAGGACATAGAGCTTGAAAAAAATAAAAAACACTCCATAGAAGTGGTCATTGACCGGATTGTCGTCAAGGAAGGAATCTCCGCTCGAATCGCTGATTCACTTGAATCGGCTTTACAATTGGGTCAAGGGAGAGTCATCATTGATGTGATTGGTCAGGAGGAGCTCTTATTTAGTGAACATCATTCCTGTCCATTATGTGGCTTTTCGATCGGAGAGCTTGAGCCAAGAATGTTTTCCTTTAATAGTCCATTTGGGGCTTGTCCGGATTGTGATGGACTGGGATCGAAGCTTGAGGTTGATCTGGAATTAGTGATTCCGAATGCTGATCTTACACTAAGACAGAATGCTATTGCCCCATGGGAACCAACAAGCTCTCAATACTATCCGCAATTATTGGAAGCAGTTTGTAATCATTACGGAATTGACATGGACATCCCGGTTAAAGACATTTCAAAGGATCTATTAGATAAAATTTTATATGGATCGAATGGTGAAAAAATACACTTCCGTTATGAAAATGATTTTGGTCAAATCAGGGAAAATGATATTGAATTTGAAGGTGTCATTCATAACGTCGAACGCCGCTATAAAGACACAAGCTCTGATTACATTCGTGAACAAATGTCTAAATATATGGCAGAGCAGCCTTGCCCAACTTGTAAAGGATATCGTTTGAAAAAGGAAACCTTAGCCGTGTTAATCGCTGGTGAACATATCGGAAACGTCACTTCTTTATCCATTGAAGAGGCCTACCACTTTTTTGATAACCTTGCCTTATCTGATAAGGAAATGAAGATTGCCCATTTAATTTTCCGAGAAATCAAGGAAAGATTAGGTTTTCTGATTAATGTTGGATTAGATTATTTAACCTTAAATCGGGCAGCAGGAACGTTATCTGGAGGAGAGGCACAACGGATTCGACTTGCAACGCAAATTGGTTCACGTCTAACGGGAGTACTCTATATTTTAGATGAACCGTCCATTGGACTTCATCAACGGGATAATGATCGGTTAATCGATACATTAAAAAGTATGCGGGATATCGGGAATACATTAATTGTCGTAGAGCATGATGAGGATACCATGCTTGCTGCTGATTATTTAATTGATGTGGGTCCTGGGGCAGGTGTTCATGGGGGAGAGATTATTTCTGCGGGAACGCCAAAAGAAGTAATGGATGATCCAAACTCCATCACTGGACAATATCTCTCAGGGAAGAAGTTTATCCCACTGCCGTTTGAACGGCGAAAAAGCGATGGCCGATATATCGAAATTAAAGGGGCAAAAGAAAATAATTTAAAAAATATAAATGTGAAATTTCCTCTTGGAACATTTATCGCAGTAACTGGTGTTTCTGGTTCAGGGAAAAGTACCTTAATCAATGAGATTTTGCATAAGACATTGGCACAAAAGCTTCATCATGCAAAAAGTAAACCAGGAGAGCATCGCAGCCTTTTAGGGATCGAGCATCTTGAAAAGGTTATCGATATTGATCAATCTCCCATTGGACGTACACCTCGATCCAATCCAGCAACCTATACTGGTGTTTTTGATGATATCCGCGATGTGTTTGCTGCAACTAATGAAGCAAAAGTACGTGGCTATAAGAAAGGCCGCTTTAGTTTTAATGTTAAGGGTGGACGATGTGAAGCCTGCCGAGGTGACGGCATTATTAAAATTGAGATGCACTTTTTACCTGATGTCTATGTTCCTTGTGAGGTATGTCACGGCAAACGCTATAATCGTGAAACGCTAGAGGTGAAATACAAAGGAAAAAGTATTTCAGAAATTCTTGATATGACTGTGGAGGATGCGCTATCTTTCTTTGAAAATATTCCTAAAATCAAACGGAAGCTCCAAACGATTGCAGATGTTGGTCTTGGTTACATTACACTTGGACAGCCAGCAACGACTTTATCTGGAGGGGAAGCTCAACGGGTAAAGCTTGCATCGGAATTGCATCGCAGATCGAACGGCCGCTCTTTCTATATTCTGGATGAACCGACTACAGGTCTCCATGTGGATGATATTTCACGATTGCTTGAAGTATTGCAGCGACTAGTTGAGAACGGGGATACTGTTGTTGTCATCGAGCATAATCTCGATGTCATTAAGGCAGCAGATTATATCATTGACCTTGGACCTGAAGGTGGGGATAAGGGAGGAACGATTCTCGCAACCGGTACCCCAGAACAAATTGTCGAGGTCCGAGAATCCTATACAGGGAATTACCTAAAGCCAATTCTAGAACGGGATCGATTGCGGATGACCAAGCAATTGAAGGAAAAGGAAGCGAATGTGTCGGGTGTGTAAGATGAAGCAAATGGGACAGAGAAAAAAGTCTGTCCTTTCGCTTTTTTTTGCAAATGCGAATATAAAGGAAGGTCGCGAATAAACAGGTTCACGCCTTCTTTTTGAATAAATTGCCAGACCATTGAGTTTGAATAAATTGCTATTTGAACAGCTAAAATGATTGCTAAAGCAATCAGATCTGAAACAGATTATACATAAGAGATTGAAATGTGTTCCAAAATGCAACAATAATTTGAGAAAATAGCGTTAGAAATAGGTCGGGGGACTGATTTCCTAGATACTTTGAAACTTTCGCATTTTGCTATCGTAAATATGGGAAGTGGCTAATAAGCTATCATTAGGAGGCGAACGAAAGTGAAAGAAGAGAAAAAACGAATTTTAAATATGGTGGAAGAAGGAAAAATAACCGTTGATGAAGCGTTAACTCTATTGGAAGAACTTGAAAAATCAAATAAAACAATGGAAGAAAAGCAAAAAGAGATTATTGGAGAATTATCTACAGTTGTCCATTCCGAGGAAAATCATAAGAATCAGCGAACGGATAATAGCTATAAAACACAATCCGTCAAGGATAAGATTTTTGATTTTATTGATTCTGCCTTTAAAAAAGTAAAAGAGCTTGATTTAGATTTTAATTTTGGTTCTTCAGTTGACCTTTCGCATATTTTTTACCAAGCTGATGTCAACTTACAGACTGTGGATATCGATATTGCTAATGGTAAGGTGAAGGTCATTCCTTGGGATCAAAAGGATGTACGAATTGAATGCCAAGCGAAGGTTTACCGGGTTGAAGGGCAAGAGGAAGCACGGGATATCTTCTTAAAAAACGTATTATTTTCAATTGAAGATGAGCGGCTTCGCTTTTTAACGGAAGCAAAGTGGATTAAGCTTGATGCGAAGATTTTTATTCCTAAATCTTTATATCATCGCCTAAAAATTCGGATGTTTAATGGCCCGATTGAAACTGAGAATCTTCAAGTCGACGATTTTAATGTGAAAACAGCGAATGGGAAAATACTGATTGAAGGTATTACTAGTCATCGGGTAGAAGCAGAGACAGCGAATGGCCCTATTTTTATCAATCGAGGCGCAATTGATAAGCTGGAGGCTGAAACGATAAATGGAGCGGTTAAATTTGATGGCACGGTTCAACAAGCGGAGATCCAGGCGTTTAATGGAAACATTGTTTGCTCAGTGAATGATGATTCCTGTAAAGAAATGGATGTGAAGGCTACAACAGGAAGCATCGATTTGTACTTCCCTGATCAATTGGCCTTACAAGGAATCTTGAAAACGAATCTCGGAAGCTTTAAGGTAGATCTCGAAGGTTCACAGGTTTTAGAGGAAAAGAGTGAAATGGTTCAAAAGTTATTGCGCTTTAAACCAATTGTTGAATCTACTAGTATCACCAGTATTGCAGCTGATACGAAGACAGGCACGATTTCGATTCGAAAGGTTAAATAGAATGGTGGCTGCAAAAGCTTTTAGAGAAGAAGATTCTTCAAGTATGGATAAGTGAAATAAAGGATGATTAAAGTATGAAATGGATTTTGGGAATTGTCATTAATGCGATCCTTTTTGTGGCACTTGCAGGATATTTTGACCATTCATTTTATCTTGATGGATTTAGTGCAGCATTAGGAGCGAGCATTGTTTTATCAATACTGAATATTTTAGTTCGACCGATTTTGATCCTTTTGACCCTGCCGATTACGATTGTAACGGTTGGGCTTTTTCTCCTTGTGATTAATGCTATTACGTTAGTATTAACGGACTCTATTATGGGGAGCTCATTTGATATTAGTGGATTCGGAATGACTCTGCTCGTGTCCATCATCATGTCCATTGTGAACGTCATCATTCAGAAGGTTGTTTTTGAAAAGGACAAGAAACCAACATGATAAGAAAAAAATAGACTCATCTTATTCAACTTCTGCTAAGAGGGAATTTGTAATCTTCTTGGGAGCGTTGCATGGGAAGAGTCTTTTTCATACTTAAAGAAAGTATAAATTGGCAGAAATGATGAAAATTCGACGTAGAAGCCAATTTTAGGAATTAAGTATAAGTGCAACTACGCCTCTGTCTTCGCCTGAAGGCTCGCCAATCGACGAGTTTTCTTTATTAATTAGGAATAATTCATAACTGTTGCTTTTGGTTCTAATATAAAAAATGCTAAAATGGAAGATGACATTTTCTCAAGTGAAAGTGGATCGTGGCAAAATGAGTCAATTTAGCGGGTTTGCCAAGGAATACATAATAGTTTAATCACAAATGGAGGACAACCAAATGGCGAAAGTACGGACTAAGGACATTGTTGAAAAATTTAATTTAGAGCTGATTGCTGGGGAAGAAGGGCTTAATCGCCCCATTACAACAAGTGATATTTCTCGTCCAGGAATCGAATTGGCCGGATACTTTGATTACTATCCTTCAGAAAGAATCCAATTGCTTGGGAAAACAGAATTATCGTTTGCTGAACGATTAACAGAGAAAGACCGTCAAGATCGAATGGGACGCTTATGTACAGATATTACTCCTGCTATCATTGTGACAAGAAATTTAGAGGTCCCATTAGTAATGATTGAAGCAGCGGAGAGAGAATCTGTTCCACTATTGCGATCTAAGCAAAAGACAACCGGCTTTTCGGGACGTCTTACTAATTTTCTTGAAAGCAAATTAGCGCCAACAACGGCTATTCATGGCGTCTTAGTTGATATTTATGGGGTGGGCGTTTTAATTACGGGAAAAAGCGGGGTTGGTAAGAGTGAAACAGCATTAGAGCTAGTTAAAAGAGGGCATCGTTTAGTTGCTGATGACTGCGTAGAAATTAGACAAGAGGATGATGATATCCTTGTTGGGAATTCGCCCGATTTAATTGAGCATCTCCTTGAAATCCGTGGATTAGGGATTATCAATGTTATGACCTTATTTGGAGCTGGAGCTGTCCGTAGCAATAAAAAAATCTCTTTGGTTATTAGCTTGGAACTTTGGGATCAAAACAAGCAATATGATCGTCTTGGCTTAGATGAGGAGAAAATGAAAATCATCGATACAGAAATTACAAAGTTGACAGTCCCTGTACGCCCTGGACGAAATCTTGCTGTTATTATTGAAGTTGCCTCTATGAATTTCCGATTAAAACGAATGGGCGTCAACGCTGCCCAAGAATTTACGGAAAAGCTGGCAGATGTCATTGATGAAACGGATAATTAAAAATAAAAGCAAAGTGAAGGAGAATTAGGATGGAAGAAAAGATTCAACCGTTAGATCCCATTGCGTTCACAATTGGTCCAATGGAGGTTCGCTGGTATGGATTAATTATTGTCAGTGGACTATTACTTGCCTTGTTTTTAGCGATTAAGGAAGCTGACAAAAGGGATTTGGAAAAGGATATCTTCTCAGATCTAATGATTTGGGCGATTCCCATTGCCATCATTTCCGCACGAATTTATTATGTTATTTTTAAATGGGATTTTTATGCGCAAAATCTTTCTGAAATTCCAAAGATATGGCATGGGGGAATTGCCATCCATGGAGCATTAATTGGCTCAGTGATTACCGCATATGTGTTTGCTCATAAGCGAAATGTGTCCTTTTGGAAGTTAGCGGATATTGCAGCACCAAGCATTATTTTAGGTCAGGCTATTGGCCGTTGGGGAAACTTTATGAATCAAGAGGCACATGGAAAAGAAGTAACTAGATCATTCTTAGAAAATCTCCATTTACCTGATTTTATTATTAATCAAATGTACATAGATGGTACGTACTATCACCCTACATTTTTGTATGAGTCCATTTGGGATCTATTAGGCTTTATTCTTCTAATGTTATTGAGAAAGGTCAATTTACGACGCGGAGAAATGTTTCTTACTTATGTGATCTGGTATTCTGTTGGGCGATTCTTCGTTGAAGGTATGCGGACAGACAGCTTAATGCTTACGGAACATTTAAGAATGGCACAAATGATTTCCATTGTTTTAGTTGTAGCTTCCATCATTATTTTGTTCATTAGAAGAGCAAAGGGCTACGCAGATAAAAGATATTTGGACCGATATTAATTTTTTTGACAAGGGGATGGAGATGCGGCAAAATTCAATTAAGCATGGGGTTTTCGTAGGTGTAAAAACAACCTAGGTCTTGGGTAAATCATTTTTCTGATTATGTCTAACTCATACCTTTATGTGTAGCCATTATCCTGACGATGCTGTTTCGTTTTTCTAGAACAGAAGTCTCGTTTTGAAAGGGAAGAAAGCATTATATGAACAATAAAATTACTACTATATTATTTGATTTGGATGGAACCTTAATCAATACAAATGAATTGATTATTGCCTCTTTCTTACATACGCTTAATCACTTTTATCCTGGAAAATATGAGCGGAAGGACGTACTTCCGTTTATTGGACCCTCTTTGTTTGAAACCTTTAGTGCAATTGATGAAGAAAAGATGGATGAAATGGTTCGCGTGTATCGGGAATTTAATATCGCCAATCATGATGATCTCGTTGAGGAGTTTGATGGTGTTTATGACACGATCCAATCCTTAAAAGATAAAGGTTTTAAATTAGGAATTGTTTCAACCAAAATGTATGATGTCATTCTGAAGGGCTTGCATTTAACAAAGCTTCACTCCTTTTTTGATTGTATTATCGGCCTCGATCAGGTGGTAAAAGCAAAGCCTAATCCGGAGCCAATATATAAGGCTCTCGATCTGTTAGAGGCAAATACAGAGGAAGCCTTGATGGTTGGAGATAACTATCACGATATTCTTGGTGGAAAAAATGCAGGTACGAAAACGGCTGGGGTTTCTTGGTCAATCAAGGGAAGAGACTATTTACAGCAATTTAAGCCGGATTTTATGCTTGAAAATATGCGTGATTTGTTACCGATTCTTGGAGTGAAGGAATAATGAGACGGACTGAGCGCCATCCAGTCGACGGAGCTAATTCGTTGTGGCATGTCTATCAAACGGTTCCTTTTTGGAAAGTCGTTAAAAACTTTATCGTCATCCAGCTTGCTCGCTATACTCCTTTTTTAGGGATGAAAAGCTGGCTCTACCGTACTTTTTTACACATGAAGGTAGGAGAACAAACTTCATTTGCTTTAATGGTTATGTTGGATATCATGTTTCCAGAAAAAATCAGTGTCGGAAAAAACACAGTCATTGGCTACAATACGACCATTCTTGCTCATGAATATTTAATCAAGGAATATCGCCTTGGCGAAGTCAAAATTGGCAATCAGGTCATGATTGGAGCTAATTCAACCATCCTTCCCGGTGTCATTATCGGTGATCACGCTATCGTTTCCGCAGGTACACTAGTCCATAAAGATGTTCCTCCAGGTGCCTTTGTTGGAGGAAATCCGATGAAGGTAATCTATACAAAGGGAGAATTAGCGGAAAAATGGGCAAAGGATCCGATATATGGGAAGAAGGATCTTTAATAAGGTTTTTGGGAAAAGCATTTTGTTCTGAATGGAGCAGAATGCTTTTTTTGTACTTAAAGAAGTATAAATTGGCAGCAATGATGAAAATTCGACGTAGAAGCCAATTTTAGGAATTAAGTATAAGTGCACAAAGGGAGGCTTCCGAGAGACGCTTCGCAGCCGAAAAAAGCGCTTTTTTTCGGTGAACTACGCCTCTGTCTTCGCCTGAAGGCTCGCCAATCGGCGAGTTTTCTTTATATGTGTTAATGGTGATTTTTTAAAAATTGATTGAATCTAAAGCAAACGATAGACCCTATTTTTCGTGAATCATAAATAGCCAAATCATGATCAAAGACTTAAATCTTAATTCAAAATAACTCACTCCCTCCAAAAATCCAACCAATTTTAAAGCTGATGGAACCTCACATAGTTAGTTTTATTTAAATTTTCAAAATACATAAACAATAATCCCCTCAAGTATGGAATAATGGGGGTGTATCAATGAAATCAGATGAAGTAGGTTTTCATTGACGGATTGACATTTCGAGAGTAAAATACAAATAACTTTATCTTGCTAATATATTAGCGAACTAAAGGATTTGTGGAATTTATCTTCATTGGGGTGAATACATTGAGTCGGTTATTTATGTTTGAGAAACCGCTGGGAATGAGAGATACATTACCAGATTTATATGAAAGCAAAAATTTAGTACGGTCAAAAATGGAACAGGAAATGAAAAATTGGGGCTATCAGTTTATTAGTACGCCCACATTAGAATATTACGAAACGGTTGGTGCAGCTTCCGCGATTTTAAATCGGCAGCTGTTCAAGCTTTTGGACAAGCAAGGACATGGACTGGTTCTTCGTCCAGATATGACGGCACCGATTGCACGTGTTGCAGCATCAAGACTTCTTCACGAGGATCTACCAATACGCTTGGCTTATTCCGAAAATGTTTTTCGAGCACAGCAAAGAGAAGGTGGAAGACCAGCTGAATTTGAGCAAATCGGTGTTGAATGTATTGGCGATGGTACCATTAGTGCGGACGGGGAAATCATTGCCCTTATGACTTCATCTCTGAAAAAAATCGGCTTGGATAATTTTCAAATTTCTATTGGCCATATTGGTTTTGTTCGGGATTTATTTACCCAGATCGTGGGAACAAAGGAACGCGCTAATGCTCTGACACAATTTTTATATGAGAAAAACTATGTTGGATATAGAGAACATGTTGAAAGCTTATCGTTATCTTCTATCGATAAGGCACGCCTGCTTGACTTTTTGAAGCTGCAGGGTGGACCAGAGGTTATAGAGGAGGCCCTTCTTTTACTTGAGGATGATAAAGGAAAGGAAGCCATTCTTCAATTAAAACAACTATGGGACATTATTGTCGATTATGGAGAGGTAGCCAATATCAAGTTTGATTTAACCCTTGTCAGTCATATGAGCTATTATACGGGAATTCTTTTTGAAGTATATGCCGATCAAGTTGGCTTTCCAATTGGGAATGGCGGCAGATATGATTTGCTCTTTGAAAAGTTTGGCAAGCAAACTGCGGCAACGGGCTTTGCTTTAACCCTAGATAGATTAATAGAAGCAACTGGTGAAATCATCGACAGCAAGCCTGAGTACTGCATACTTTTCAGTGATGAAAGAAGACAAGAGGCCTTCCAATTGGCAAGGGAATATCGGGCTGCAGGGAAAAAGGTTGTACTTCAGGATATAAACGGTGTTAAAAACATTGATGCTTGCACGGGTCAATTTGAGGATGTTACCTTTCTTGTTGGCAGCAAAGGGAGAGTGGGACAATGAGAAATCATTTAACAATTGCGATGCCAAAAGGCAGAATTTTTGAAGAAGCGGTGGAGTTATTAAAGCAGGCTGGCTATCATCTTCCTCCTGAATTTGAAGAAAATCGGAAACTCATTATTGATGTTCCAGAGGAAAATTTTCGCTTTATTTTAGCCAAACCAATGGACGTTCCTACATATGTTGAGCATGGTGTGGCTGATTTAGGCATTGCCGGAAAAGATGTTATGCTGGAAGAGGAAAGGGATGTCTATGAATTACTTGATTTGAAAATTAGTCATTGCTATCTGGCTGTAGCGGGACTCCCAAATACGAAAATGAATGATGTTGCACCAAAAGTAGCAACGAAGTATCCCAAAGTGGCCGCTGCCTTTTTCCGTGAACAAGGACAGCAGGTCGAAATTATCAAACTAAATGGATCGATTGAATTAGCACCGATTATTGGCCTTTCCGACCGCATTGTTGATATTGTTTCAACGGGCCGGACCCTAGTTGAAAATGGATTGGTGGAATATGAGCGCATCGTTGATATAACATCCAGAATGATTGTGAATCCTGTGAGCTATCGGTTAAAGGATGTACGCATTAAAGAGCTAGTTTCTCGACTTAATTCGGTCATACTGTATTCGTAAGATTCCCGTAAATGGAGGGCGAAAAATGAAAATTCTCAAAGTAAATGAAAATATTAATATAAAACGCTCTGTCGAAAATGGTACAGAGTCACAACGTCAGATTGTCAAAGAAATCATTGCTAAAGTGAAATCAGACGAAGATAACGCTTTATTCGAGTTAACTGCTAAATTTGATGGTTGCCGCTTAAATTCTCTCCTTGTCTCGAAAGAGGAAATCAAAGAAGCATACGGATTGGTAGATAAAAATCTTGTGGCAATTATTCGTGAAGCAGCAGAAAATATTAGCATTTATCATGAAAAACAAGTTCGCAATTCATGGCTGACGACGGATGAAAGCGGAACGATTCTTGGTCAAAAAATTACACCTCTAGATTCTGTTGGTGTCTATGTACCAGGTGGAACAGCAGCCTATCCTTCTTCTGTTTTGATGAATGTGATGCCAGCGAAGGTTGCAGGAGTGGAACGAATTGTGATGGTTTCTCCTCCAGGTAGTGACGGGAAATTACCAGCAGCTGTTTTAGTTGCGGCACAAGAGGCCGGAGTAACGGAAATTTATAAGGTCGGCGGGGCCCAGGCTGTCGCTGCATTGGCCTATGGAACGGAAGTCATTCGCCCTGTTGATAAAATTGTGGGACCAGGAAATATTTATGTTGCTTTGGCCAAAAGGGAAGTATATGGGGATGTCGATATCGATATGATTGCTGGACCAAGTGAGATTGGCATATTAGCAGATGAAACAGCGAAGGCCAATGAGGTGGCGGCTGATTTACTTTCCCAAGCTGAGCATGATGCCTTAGCCTCAAGCGTCTTAGTGACAACATCAGAGCAATTGGCTGAAGAGGTAGCATCAGAGGTTGAAAAACAGCTAGCAGAGTTGCCACGAAAGGAAATTGCTGGTCAGTCGATTGAAAGTCATGGGGTGATTTATCTTGCCGAGACCACAGAGGAAGCGATTGAAACGATGAATCGCATTGCGCCAGAGCATTTAGAAGTGGTAACAAAAAATCCGTTAGAATTGCTTGGAAAAATCAGACATGCAGGGGCCATTTTTCTTGGACGATTTAGCTCGGAGCCAGTGGGGGACTATTTTGCCGGACCGAATCATGTGCTTCCAACTAATGGAACAGCACGTTTCTCCAGTCCATTGAATATCGATGATTTTCAAAAGAAATCAAGCATTATCATGTATAGTGAGCAGGCCCTCAAGGAAAATGGAGAAAAAATTGCGGCATTCGCTCGCTTAGAAGGATTAGAGGCGCATGCAAGAGCAGTCGAAGCAAGATTGAAAAACTCGTAAGATGAGTATGACGTTAATATTTGGGGTGGAGGAAAAGTCAATGAGCAGATCATCAAGTATTAAAAGAACAACCAATGAGACAGATATTAGGTTAAGTCTTCAAATTGATGGTGAGGGCAAAGCAAATTTACATACAGGGGTGCCGTTTTTAACCCATATGCTTGATTTATTTACAAAGCATGGTCAATTTAATTTAGATATAGAAGCAAATGGGGATACGGAAGTAGATGATCATCATACTACGGAAGATATCGCAATATGCCTAGGGCAGGTGTTAAGAGAAGCTTTAGGAGATAAAAAAGGAATTAAACGTTATGGAAATTCATTTGTTCCAATGGATGAAGCCCTGGCCCAGGTGGTTGTTGATTTAAGCAATCGTCCTCATTTAGAAATGCGGGCACAATTCCCGAGTCAGAAAGTAGGAACCTTTGATACGGAATTAATCCATGAATTTTTATGGAAGCTTGCCCTTGAGACCCGTATGAATCTTCATGTGATTGTTCATTATGGGCAAAACACTCATCATATGATCGAAGCTGTTTTTAAGGCATTAGCGCGTGCTTTAGATGAAGCGACAACCATTGATCCACGCATTAAAGGAATTCCATCGACGAAGGGAATGTTGTAGATGATCGGGATTATTGACTATGGCATGGGCAATTTATTTAGTGTGAGTCAGGCTTTGAAGCGCCTCGATGTTCCCTATTTTTTATCAGAGAATAAAGAAGAACTGATAAAGGCAGACCGTTTGATTTTACCAGGAGTCGGGGCATTCAAGGATGCTATGAATCGTCTAAATGAAGCAGGCTTAAGCGAAATGATTAAAGAATTTGTACAGACGGGAAAACCACTATTAGGAATCTGTCTTGGAATGCAGTTGTTGTTTGAGGAAAGTGAAGAACATGGTCTAACGAAGGGTTTGGGGCTACTTCCTGGTAGAGTGGTTCATTTTCCTGGTGTAACCCAAGAAGGAGAGCCCTATAAAGTACCACATATGGGCTGGAATCGACTTTTATTTCATCATCCGTCTCCGATTTTACAAAATATAGAGGAGAATTTTGTCTATTTCGTTCATTCCTATTATGCACGGACAAACGAGAAAGAAGTTGTCATTGCCGAATGTCAGTATGATGTGAAAGTACCAGCTATTGTTGGCAAAAAGAATGTTTTTGGAATGCAATTCCATCCAGAAAAGAGTGGGAAAACAGGAATGGAGCTTTTGCGAAATTTCACCAAGCTTGCTTTAGATGAGGAGGTGTCCGCATGAACTTTACAATCTATCCAGCGATTGATATGAGAGGCGGAAAATGTGTCAGACTCCTGCAGGGAGATTATAATCAGGAAACCGTTTACGGCGATTCTCCTTTTTCTATTGCACAGCAATTTACGGGTGATGGTGCTTCATGGATTCATATGGTTGATTTAGATGGTGCAAGAGATGGAAAAAGAGTAAATGATGCTTTTGTCATTCGAGCTGCAGAACAGTTGGATGTGAAGGTGCAAATTGGAGGGGGCATTCGTACAGAGCAGGATATCGTTCATTATTTAGAGCATGGAGTCGATCGGGTGATTATTGGAAGCATGGCGATCTCTAATCCCGCCTTTGCGATGGAAATGATTAAAAAGTACGGATCTCGAATTGCAGTGGGAATAGATGCGAAGAATGGTTATGTTGCGACTCATGGATGGCTTGAGACATCTGAAATGAAGGCTGTTGAAGTAGGAAAGCGATTTGCAGAAGCGGGAGCGGATACATTTATTTTTACTGATATTGCCACAGATGGCATGCTTTCTGGACCGAATCTCGAAGCGGTTGAGCAGATGGCTCAAGAAACTAAGAAAAAAGTTATTGCTTCAGGTGGGGTAAGTAAGCTAGAAGATCTTGTTGCCTTGAAGGCATTATCCAATTCAGGTGTTGCAGGTGCCATTGTTGGGAAAGCCATTTATGAAGATTGTTTTACCGTGAAAGAGGCATTAAGTGAGGTGGGCCAATAAGTGTTAACAAAAAGAATCATTCCATGCCTGGATGTGAAAGACGGGCGCGTTGTGAAAGGAATTCAATTCGTCCAATTGCAGGATGCCGGGGATCCGGTGGAGCTTGCCCGTTTTTATGATGAGCAGGGGGCAGATGAACTTGTATTTCTAGATATTTCAGCCTCCCATGAGGGAAGAAAGACGATGGTAGATGTCGTAAAGGCGGTAGCCTCGGAGCTTGCGATTCCTTTTACGGTTGGGGGCGGAATCAATTCACTTGAGGATATGAAAAAAATCCTCAGAGCGGGTGCCGACAAGGTATCCTTAAATACAGCAGCTGTGCTGAATCCAGAATTAATTAGTGAAGGCGCTCGCTTCTTTGGTAGTCAATGCATGGTGGTAGCGATCGATGCGAAATTTGATGAAGCTCTTGGCTCCTTTCGTGTCTATACTCATGGAGGGAGAGAAAGAACGAATCTGGATTGTATCGTTTGGGCGCAGGAAGCGGTTAGGCGTGGTGCCGGTGAAATCTTATTAACAAGCATGGATAGTGACGGTGAAAAAAAGGGTTTTGACCTGAAGCTCACAAAAGCGGTGAGCGAAGCTGTGTCAGTTCCGGTTATTGCCTCAGGTGGAGCAGGAAAGGCAGAGGATTTTGTGGCTGCCTTTGTTGAGGGAAAAGCGGATGCTGCTCTTGCTGCTTCAATATTTCATTATAAGGAGACATCCGTTGCGGAAGTGAAGTCTTTTCTAAAAGAAAAAGGGGTGTACGTTCGATGAATTACGAAGAAGAGATTAAATTTGATGAACAAGGATTGGTTCCGGCGATTGTTCAGGATGCCATCACCAAAGAAGTACTAACACTAGCCTATATGAACAAGGAGTCTTTACAAAAGTCCTTGGAAACAAGAGAAACCTGGTTTTACAGTCGTTCTAGACAGGAACTTTGGCATAAAGGAGAAACAAGCGGAAATACGCAAACCATTGTGGAAATGAAATATGATTGTGATCAGGATGCGATTCTCGTTTTAGTCAATCCCAAAGGTCCTGCTTGCCATCATGGGACTACAAGCTGTTTTACCGATAAACTGATTACATCAGAGGTGGGCAGCAATCAATTAAGTCTACAAGACTATCAAATTCTTGGTTCATTAGAGCGGGTGATTGTTAATCGTCAAAAAGAACGACCTGAAGGGGCCTATACTACTTACCTATTTGAAAAAGGCGTCGATAAAATTTTGAAAAAAGTCGGAGAAGAATCAGCGGAAGTCATCATCGCTGCGAAAAATCGTGACCATGAAGAATTAAAATGGGAGGCAGCTGATTTGCTTTACCACTTGCTTGTCTTATTAGTGGAGCAAGAGCTGCCGTTTAAGGAAGTTCTCAATGTATTAACGCAAAGACATGAAAAGCATGATCAATAAAGGATAACAGGAAATCTGACTTTGAACTTAATATGAAAAGGGAAAGTCAGATTTCTTATATTGGTTAAAAATTAAATACGGTATTAAAAAACGATTTAAATTTTACCACGTAAAATGGAGTAATCTCTTCTTTATCTTAAAATAAGGGGGCATACCCTCTTTTTTCTAATATGTGTTCAGGAAAAATGACATTGCTAAGTTCGAAAAGAAATTGATCATTTAGGATTTTAATAAAAGTTCCTTTCATTCCTAAGGATTGGGCATCCACAATACCGGCACTCTCTAGTTTTCTTAAACCATTAACGATTACGGACCGAGTAATGCCAAACCGATCTGCAATTTTTGAGGTAACAAGTAAACCTTCTACCCCATTTAGTTCTTCAAAAATATATTTTAAAGCGTCAAGTTCGCTATAGGAAAGTGAATTGATTGCCATTTGTGCCATTGAAATTTTGCGGGAATTTTCTGCTAACTTTACAGATTTTTCTCGGATCAATTCAATCCCGATAACAGTTGCACTGTATTCATTGAGTAATAAATCGTCATAATCAAACGCTTGGTCCATACGGGATAAGATCAATGTTCCCAGTCTTTCTTCTCCACCAATAATTGGTACAATGGCCGTTAACCCTTTTTTAAATAAATCCTTATTTTCAACAGGAAAAATAGTGTATTCGTTTTCAATATCAAGATTCATATTTGATTCATGAATATGTGATAAATGAATCATATATTCATTGGGGAATTGGCGATTCTCAATGATTTTGTCCATCCGAGTATTTTCGATTTGTTGGAAAAAAGAATAACCAAGTAGTTTTCCAGCAGCGTTTACAATAAATACATTTGCCTTTATTATTTCGCATAAGGTTTCAGAAATCACTTTGAAATAATCATTAGTATTTGGCATTTGCAAAATGGAATTAATTTTTCTAATCTTCGATAATAAGTTCATAATTCCCTCCTAATGATTAGTATTTTGGTAAAAATATAATTCTACTACCTTCATTGCCGATAAATGGAATCTATGAATCATTTTATTGTAATGAATCAAAATGCAAATTAAGTTGTTTTTTTATCCTCTCAAGGACATCTTTACAAATGAATGGCTTTATTACATAGTCATTTGCACCTGCTCTAAGGAAAAAATTCACGACATCTTTATCACCCTGAGCGGAAATCATAATGACGGGAGTCGACTTTAGTTTTCTGATATTTTTCAGAATACGGAACCCATCAATATCTGGAAGTAGAATATCTAATAGAATCAAATCATAATTTTTCGTTAGTGCTTGAATTTGTCCAGATCTCCCACTGCAGGTCATGTCGGCTTTTAAGGAGTTTTTTTCTAAATACATTTTAAGGAGTGTACAAATCCTCATTTCATCTTCGATAATAAGGATCTTATTAATGTATGAGCCCTCCCTCCTTTTAAAATATTTGGAATTAATTCTATTATTAAAATTTTTCCGAATTTTGTATATCCCCTTGCACTCTTATCTTTCAAAAAAGAATTGAGAATTGATTCCTATCTTTTTTGATATAAAAAACTACCCAGAGATTTTGAAATTTTCTGGGTAGTTTTTACTCCATAGGGAATCTAGTAAATTTAAACACACCACTAGGGTGTCAAAGAAAAATAAAAGAGATTTTTGTGATAAATGATATAGGAATATACTCCTATGTTAAAGGTGAAAATGGTAGAAAACCGGCTAGAGAAGGAAGATAAAATCCTGTTGTCATAAACTTAATTGATAGATTTTTGCGATTACCTGGGACCGGTCTTTGACATTTAATTTTTGAAAAATCCTTGTCATATGATTTTTTACAGTATGTCCACTAATATAAAGCTGATCTGCAATTTCTTGATTGTTTTTTCCTTTTAGAACGAGTTTCAGGATTTCAGATTCTCTCTTGGTTAAAGCTTTAAATCTATTATCTGTTTTTAAGGACTGTTCAACATTCAATCCTTCACTGATTTTTAGTTCAGAACGTGAAAGATATAAAATAAACTTGTTTATTAAATCACGATTGATTTCAGTATTTTTGGATAAAAATGGAATGTTTGGCTCCTCCTGTATATAAGTCCAAATGAGGACAAGTATTTGAACATTGATGGACGCCTCAGACAAACTTAAAGAATGATTTAATATTAATTGATATTCTCTAAAAACATCGATAGTTGCTTGATGGTGAATTTTTTTTATGATTTTCTCATCATATCCGATTAAATAAAAGGCGTAGGTTATAGCTTTTTTATTTATTTCTGGATTTAATAAATAGAGTTCAAACTCGTTTAATATTTTTTTTGCCCTCGTCGCTTTAATAAAAGATTGGGGATCAATAAATTCTAGTAAGTCAATTATTGAATCGATTTTTTGATCTGATTTTATGTTGTGAACGTTGTCCTCGAGATAGAGTGCAAGCCCTCCTGCCTTTGAAAGTATTTTATATAATAACAAGTCCTCTTCGTCAATTTCATTATTTAACCCAATACAGAGATATCCATAAAGATGGTCGAGATAGATTATGGGAATTTCAATTACTTTTTCCCCCCAATTTGTTAGTTGTGGAATGGGATCAGTTGTTGCAGGGCTCGAATCTTTGTTATTTAGAAAGCGATTCGTAAGGTCATTTGTATATAAAGCGACCTTTTCTTCAGATAAACCTCTTGAGACCATATTTATTGAGCTTTTATGTCTATCCAGAAAAGCAATTGAAACAAAGGGGGTTAGAGTGAGGTTAATACTCATATCTAATAGAAACATTTGAATACTTTTTGGACTTTGTAAAGATGTCATGAAATGAAATATCTCATTTTTAACCGTGGCTCTTAATTCATTAAACAATGCTTGCTTTTGCCAGTATAGTTTATTTTCAATGATTTTAATAAATGCTGCTGTTTTTCTCGCTTGAGACATTACCTCATTTTCTAAACTATCAACTTTGCAGGTTCCTCCAAAAAACAGACCGATAATATCATTCTTTTGGATAACCGGGAAGCAAAAGATGGATTTGGGATAAATTCCATGCTTTTGAAAGAACGAGCTTCTTGGATCCAATTCCAGATTGCTATAAACCTTTTCGTTCTTTAGGGCAGCGACTTGTCCTAGTAAGCCTTCACCTATAAAAAATGTTTTTCCGCTTAAATGCCTTTTTAAGGGAAGGCATTCTTTGATTTCAAATTGAACTGGGCTTATTCTCCCGGCATATCCAATAAAATCAATTATCGGATTGCTGGTAAAAAATCGTTTAAGTAAATCAGAAATACTTAAATAATCTTCTGCTAATAGCTGGAAAATTTCGTTTACTTCATTATTCTTGACTTCTATTTTTCTTTTCAACTTTTCAGCTAGCAACTGTTTCGATAAAATTTCTGCCATTCTTTCTAGATGGTGTTTCTTTTCTAGGATTTCTTCTGGTGTATATTCTCTTATGAATCGATCAAAATTTTTTAATAATTTTGATTTTCTTGAGTTTTTTTGTAGATAGGTTAAAACTGATTGTTTTGTTGGATACTCAGCAAAACAACCGGCAAAAATATAATATTCAACTTCAGCATCTAAAACTATTGGAGTAAAAATAATTTTTACCCCCGGCAAAATATCATAGAGAAGAGGCCTGAAAAACTTGGGCATATTTTGAATAATTTCCTTACATACATTTTCTATTTTATTCTGGCTTTCTATTAATTCAAAAATAGTCGACTTTTGCTGGGTTAGTAGGTTTCCTTTTTGATCAGCAATGATGATATGTAGCCCTGTTAAGTCAGTATATACTTTTTGAACATCTTGAAAGTATTCTAAATCAATTCCCATATGTCCCCCTCCTATAATGAAATTCTTTAATGAAGTTTGTAATAAGGTTAGGATGATGCTATTGAATATTTTCAAACATGTAAGTTTATCTAAATATAATTAAGCTAATAAACTTAATAATCTATCTATTTCAAAAAATTATACAATAATAATATATTGGGTTCAATTATAATCATAAAATTAATAGTTTACCCAGATATCCTTCTGTAAATCCATTTCCTATGATATAATTTTATAGTTAAACTTCGGTTATGGAGGACTACATGAGTAAAGACTCAAAAGCAATAAAACCAAAAGCAAAAATACTTACATTTAATCCAACGGGTGAGTACTATTTCTCAAAGGGAGTAAAGGCTTATCGGCGGCGTGATTTTTATAAAGCAAAGAAATATATGGAAAGGGCAATGGTTCTTGATCCCGGTGAACCGATGATTGTTTGTCAATTGGCCATTATTTTAACGGAAATGAACGAATATCAGCAGTCGAACAAGTTGCTGTATCGAATTCTTGAAGAAATGGATGAAGAAATGGCGGAATGCCATTATTTTTTGGCAAATAATTATGCCCACTTAGGTCTGTTCAAAGATGCGTATCATCACGCAAATGTTTATTTGGAAAATGATTTGGAAGGTGATTTTATCGATGATGCGGAAGAATTGATGGATGTGATCACCTTAGAAGCAGAGGAAATGAACGAGGAATTATTTGAACAGGATGATCTTATTGTTAAACAGGAGGAAGCTCGCGGGCTGCTCGAGTCAGGTCAATTTTCTGAAGCAGTTGAACTATTAAATGCTGTTATCAAGGATTTCCCTGAATATTGGTCTGCCTATAATAATTTGGCATTGGCTCATTTTTATTTAGGAGAAGTCGAGAAAGCAGTCAATATCTTAAATGATGTGCTAGTCAAAAATCCTGGTAATCTGCATGCGCTCTGCAATCTCCTTGTTTTTGCCTTTTATTTAAAAGATTTTAAGGCAACAAAGCAATTGAAGGAAGTCTTGAAAAAAGTAAAACCGATGTTACTTGATCATCAGTATAAATTAGGTGCGACCTTTGCACTGGTAGGGGAATATGAACTCGCTTTTTCTTGGTTGCGGAAACTTCAAAGACAAGGATTTGAAGGAGATGGAGCTTTTTATTATTGGTTATCCCATTCTGCCCACTTTACCGATCGGAAAAACCTGGCACTCGAGATGTGGAAAAAGGTGATTGAACTGAATCCAGAAAAGGAAGGATTGGAGCCGTGGAATCGGGAACAATCATCCATTCATAGTCTGGAAGAGGATATCCATTATATTCAAAATCGATTCACCAGTGAATTCATGGAGGAAAGATTATTTGCTCTTTTTCTCATATCAATCTCATCAAAAAAAGCCGCAATAATAACTTCTGATTGGTTTAACCTTTATGATAAGGGAGATTTAGCAGCACAGTATTGGAAGGAAATTGAAAATCCACGTGCAGTATTTACCAATTTTGTTGGAGCTCATAAAACAGCGGAGGAGCTATATCAATGTCACTATCCAGTTGGTTCTGTGGAAGCAGGGCTTTTTCTAATGTGGTTTACGATTTTCGTTGAACTGATGGATGAAGAAACAAGCATCAAGAATCATCTGGCATGGGCAGCTGCAACAGATTATTTATGGAATCAGCTTCGAGGGGAAAAGATATCTCAGGAGAAGATTGCGAAAAAGTACGGATTATCTCCCTCTACACTTCAAAAATACGTGAAACTGGTAAACCAACATTTGCTTTGAGCAGATAATTGGACGTTCAATTTGATGTCTTATAGGATATGAGTAAATAGGAAATACTATTCATAAGGGACTGTTCTATAAGTTAGAAGGAGTGGAGTAAGTTGACGGAAGAAAAAATTTATGATGTTGTGATAATTGGTGCTGGGCCAGCTGGTATGACTGCAGCCGTTTATACATCACGGGCTAACCTTTCAACCTTAATGATTGAACGAGGGGTCCCTGGAGGTCAAATGGTCAATACAGAAGAGGTTGAAAATTATCCGGGCTTTGATTCTATTTTAGGCCCTGAATTATCAACCAAAATGTTTGAGCATGCGAAGAAATTCGGTGCTGAATATGCATATGGGGATATCAAAGAAGTTATCGATGGCAAGGAATATAAAACGATTGTGGCTGGTTCTAAGCAATTTAAAGCTAGAGCAATCATTATTTCAACTGGTGCCGAATACAAGAAAATTGGTGTTCCTGGTGAAAAGGAATATGGGGGCCGTGGAGTTTCTTATTGTGCAGTTTGTGATGGGGCTTTCTTCAAAGGCAAAGAGCTTTATGTGATTGGCGGTGGAGACTCAGCTGTTGAAGAAGGTGTTTACTTAACCAGATTTGCCAATAAAGTAACGATCGTTCATCGTCGCGATGAATTGCGTGCTCAAAAAATTCTCCAACAACGTGCGTTCGACAATGAGAAGGTTGATTTTATTTGGAATCATACCGTGAAGGAAATTAAAGGAAAAGATGGAAAAGTAAGTGGCCTGACTCTTGTGTCAACAGTGAATGGAGAAGAAAAAGAGGTTCAAGGAGATGGCGTCTTTATCTATGTCGGTATGGTGCCACTTTCTAAACCATTTTTAAGTCTAGGTATTACAAATGAAAATGGCTACATCGAAACGAATGATCAAATGGAAACGAAAATTCCTGGGATCTTTGCAGCTGGAGATGTTCGTGAAAAAACATTGCGCCAAATTGTTACGGCAACGGGTGATGGCAGCATTGCCTCTCAAAACGCTCAACATTATGTAGAAGAGCTTTTAGAATCATTAAAAACAAAGGCTTAATTCCTATTAGAACAGATTCGAATAACGTAAAAATTGGGCGGACTAGCAATATTTACAAAACTTAATTGTGTTTTAATTCTCTTGTAACAATCATGAAACATAGATGGGGTATGATAAAGGTAGAAATTGACCCCCTTTAAAGATATAATCCTTTTTGGACACAGGGAAAGCACCTGTGTCCTTTTTTTATCCCACTCTTAACGGACATTTTGACTCCCACTTCAAGATTCCCGAGAATACGAAGAAGATAAGTGGGAGATCAACTGTCCGTAAAGGTCCGACGAGGGATTAAGGTCCTAGTCAGGCGAAGCCACAGGATGTGGCGTTATGAGCGTGATAAGTGAAATAAGATTTTTCTTTGGGCTTCAGCCCTTAGAAAAATCAATCAGGCTTTGCGTGACTAACCATCAGTGGGGGATGAATGGCAGACTAAAAGCGCGATGTCAACACATAAGTCTGCACACTTCACGTCCTGTGCGTCGAAAACCCCCACTGATGGAAGTTTCACTTTATCCACTACCCTAGGTCAAGAGGAATCAAAGCGTTCGATATGGATCTCGTAAAATGGAAACCCCGATTGATTGTGACCGTTTGCATAAAATAGTATAATAAAGGTAATAAAAAAAAGAAAACTGATGTTTGCTATAGATGTATAAGGGAATGCCGAGGTGAATGAAAATGCAAAGAGTGACGAATTGTGTGTTGGTGAAGGATGGAAAAATCCTGCTTCTCCAAAAGCCAAGAAGAGGCTGGTGGGTAGCTCCTGGCGGAAAAATGGAGCCTGGTGAATCCGTTAGGGATTCCTGTATCCGTGAATTTCGCGAAGAGACAGGAATTTACTTAAAAAATCCCAATATAAAAGGGATCTTCACTTTTATTATGAAGGATGGGGATCAGGTCATATCCGAATGGATGATGTTTACTTTTTATACAACTGAGGCAGACGGTCTGAACCTCGACCAATCTGAGGAAGGAAAAATCACTTGGCATCCCATTGAGGAAATAAAGAACCTGCCAATGGCGCAAGGAGATTATCATATTTTAGATTATATGGTTCATGGTAATGGAATCATTTATGGAACCTTTACTTATACACCAGATTATGAATTAATTAGCTATCGACTGGATCCAAGCTAGTGATGAAAGGGAGGTAATTGTTATGAGTACCGGTACAGCCCAAGATACCCAAATGGTAATTATTACAGGAATGTCAGGAGCGGGGAAAACTGTAGCGATTCAGAGCTTCGAGGATTTAGGTTTTTTTTGTGTAGATAATTTACCTCCGACTCTTTTACCAAAGTTTTTAGAACTAATGAAGGAATCCGGGAGTAAGATGAATAAAGTGGCCCTAGTAATGGATTTAAGGGGGAGGGAATTTTTTGATTCCTTGTTTAAGGCGCTAGATGACCTTGCTGAGACCTCTTGGGTCAATCCGCAAATTCTATTTTTAGATTCGGATGATGCTGCATTAGTGAAAAGATATAAGGAAACCCGCCGGTCGCACCCACTTGCAAAATCCGGGTCACCACTTGAGGGCATTAAGCTTGAGAGGGAATTGCTTGAGGAGCTGAAGGGGCGTGCGCAAATTATTTATAATACGTCTGCATTGAAGCCCCGGGAATTAAGGGAAAAAATCATAACGGAGTTTTCTGCTAATAAACAAACGATTTTTACCGTAAATGTGATGTCATTTGGTTTTAAATATGGATTACCGATTGATGCTGATTTAGTCTTTGATGTTCGCTTTTTGCCAAATCCACATTATATCGAGCATATGCGACCAAAGACTGGATTAGATGAGGAGGTCTATAATTATGTCCTCAAGTGGAATGATACAAATAAATTCCTTGAGAAGGTGACGGAGCTGCTTAGCTTTATGCTTCCTCACTATAAACGGGAAGGAAAAGCACAATTAATTATTGCAATTGGTTGTACAGGTGGACAGCATCGTTCAGTTGCTCTTGCTGAATACATTGGTCATTTTTTTGAAAGTGAGTATCATACGGTCATTTCACATCGTGATATTGACAAGAGAAAGGAAAAAAATACATGACACAAGGACAGCCAAAGATTGTCATAATTGGCGGGGGAACAGGACTCCCAGTTCTTCTTAGAGGACTAAAGCAATATCCTGTTGATATTACGGCTATTGTCACAGTGGCCGATGATGGAGGAAGCTCAGGTCGTATCCGAAATGAAATGGACATTCCATCACCGGGTGACATTCGCAATGTTTTGGCTGCACTTTCAGATGTGGAGCCACTCATTGAGGAAATGTTCCAGCATCGATTTTCTTCCTCCAAGGAGCTATCAGGCCATTCATTGGGGAATTTAATCATTGCGGCTATGACGTCGATTACAGGCAATTTTATGCATGCTATTCGAGAGATGAGCAAGGTATTAAATGTTCATGGAAAGGTTCTTCCTGCGGCAAACCATAGTGTGATTTTACATGCCGAAATGGAGGATGGATCGATTGTGTCTGGGGAATCAAAAATTCCCTATTCTGGAAAGAAAATCAAACGTGTGTTTTTAACACCACCTGATATCCAGCCTCTTACTGAAACGATTCAGGCCATTAGGAAAGCAGATATTATCATTATTGGACCAGGGAGTCTTTATACAAGTATTCTTCCTAATTTACTTGTACCAAAAATCGGTGAAGAGGTATGCAAAGCAAAGGCGAAAAAGGTTTACATATGCAATCTGATGACGCAGGCTGGGGAAACGCTTGATTTTACAGCAAGTGACCATGTTAAAGCGATTTATGATCATTTGAACTGTCACATGATAGATACAATTTTGGTCAATAGCGAGGAAATTCCGCTTGAAATCCAAGAAAAATACAGTGAAGAATTAGCTAAGCCCGTACATTTTGATGTCAGTGCTCTTTATGATTTAGGGTTAGAGGTTGTTCATGGGGAAATTGTTTGCTTGGACAATGATGTAATTAGACATGACACACAGGAAGTGGCAAAAATTTTATATTCTCTCTTAATAAATGAAACTAAACGAGGCTCTTAATCGTAGTACACTTTATCATCCTTTATCCCACTCTTAACGGACATTTTGACTCCCACTTCAAGATTCTGAGAATACGAAGAAGATAAGTGAGAGATCAACTGTCCGTAAAGGTCCGACGACGGACAGGAGGTCCTAGTCAGGCGAAGCCACAGGACGTGGCGTTATGAGCGTGATAAGTGAAATAAGATTTTTCTTTGGGCTTCAGCCCTTAGAAAAATCAATCAGGCTCTGCGTGGCTAACCATCAGTGGGGGATGAATGGCAGACTAAAAGTGCGACGTCAATCACAACGTCTGCACTAGCACGTTCTGTGCGTCGAAAACCCCCACTGATGGAAGTTTCACTTTATCCTGTTTGGTTTAGAGAATTTTACAAGATAATATATACAACATAAAAATGAAGTCAGGGGGTGAAGGAGATGTCTTTTGCTTCAGAAACAAAAAAAGAATTAACGAATATTGAACCGAAGGACTGTTGCAGCAAAGCGGAGCTATCGGCCTTGATTCGCATGAACGGATCCTTATCCTTCTCCAATCGCAAGCTTATAGTGGATATTCAGACAGAAAATGCTGCAATTGCAAGAAGAATTTACACCCTGATTAAGAGAAATTATGAGACGCAGGTTGAACTGCTTGTGCGAAAGAAAATGAGATTAAAGAAAAATAATGTTTATATCGTTCGACTGACACATTCCGCTAAGGAGATATTAGAGGATCTTAGAATCCTTAGAGAAGGCTTTGAATTTGTTCAGGATATTTCTCAGGACTTGATTCGAAAAAAATGTTGTAAACGTTCCTATCTACGGGGAGCATTTCTTGCGGGGGGATCGGTGAATAATCCGGAAACTTCCTCCTACCATTTAGAAATTTCCTCTCTATACAAAGAGCATAACGATGCCCTTTGTGAATTAATGAATACATTCCATTTGAATAGTAAGACGTTAGAGCGGAAGAAGGGTTTTATTACTTACTTAAAAGAGGCTGAAAAGATTACCGAGTTTCTGAGTATTATTGGTGCTCACAGTGCCCTCTTAAAATTCGAGGATATTCGGATTGTCCGTGATATGCGAAATTCTGTTAATCGTCTAGTCAATTGTGAAACAGCGAACTTAAATAAAACCATTGGTGCAGCACTAAGGCAAGTTGAAAATATTCGTTACATTGAATCGACAGTTGGCTTGCAAATTTTACCTGATAAATTGCGGGAAATTGCCGAATTGCGCGTCGCCTACCAAGATGTCACCTTAAAGGAGCTAGGTGAAATGGTATCGACTGGCACAATCAGTAAATCAGGAATCAATCATCGTTTAAGAAAGATTGATGAAATCGCGGAAAAATTACGTGTGGGAGACCAACTTTAGGTTAAAACATATAATTAACATAAAATAATAAGAGAAACATCGTGGGAGGAAGAGAATAATGGTGGAAAAACAGCTTGAAGTAAAACTGAGATCAGGATTACAGGCGCGACCAGCAGCTCTTTTTGTTCAAGAGGCGAACCGTTTTTCATCAGAAATTTTTATTGAAAAAGATGGAAAAAAGGTCAACGCTAAAAGCATTATGGGGTTAATGAGTTTGGCCATTCATTCAGGTTCGGTTATCCAATTAATCGCTGATGGAAGAGACGAGGAAAAGGCGATTGAAGAGCTGGCCAACTATATTCAAAAGGAAGCCTAAGGCCTAGAAAAATATTTGGTGTGAAAAGAGGGGATGACTTCGGTTATTTCCTTTTTTATATGGCTCTTTTTGAAAGCTTTGTATTCTTTTGGAATAATTTAGTTAGATAGTTGGAGGTTTTTTAGACAGTTCAGGGAATTGAACGGTATCTGTGATGGAATCAAGAATCTTATTTGGACAGGGTGGATGGATTTTTCATCAATTGAGTCCGAAAGCGAGGTAGATACGGACAAGATGGCTAGATTTCTCATCAATCGAGTCCGAAACAAGAGCCCATATGGACAGGATGGCTAGATTTCTAGTCATTCGAGTCCGAATTAGAAGCCTATTCGGACAGCCTAGATGAACTTCAAAACAACTGAGTCCGAATTAGAAACCCTACGTTGAGAGACTTTAAGGAATTCTGTTCAAAAAAAACCACAATCTTTACGAAAACATCGTTAAAAAAAGCAGCCAGAAAAAGGCTGCTTTTGTCGTTTAGTCATGAAGACTATTATTTGTCTTTCTTTTCATTCAAATCATGTCTTGTAATGATGTGGTCCACTAATCCGTATTCTTTTGCTCTTTCAGCTGTCATGAAGTTATCACGATCGGTATCTTTTGAGATGACTTCAAGAGATTGACCTGTACGTTCAGCGAGAATGCCGTTTAATTTTTCACGTAAGAAGAGGATTCGTTTTGCTGCAATTTCGATTTCTGTTGCTTGTCCTTGAGCTCCACCAAGTGGTTGGTGAATCATCACTTCACTGTTTGGAAGGGCATAACGTTTTCCTTTTTCACCGGCAGCTAAAAGGAATGCACCCATAGATGCAGCCATACCAATACAAATCGTTTGTACATCTGGTTTAATAAACTGCATTGTATCATAAATTGCCATTCCAGCTGTAATGCTTCCACCAGGGCTGTTAATGTAAATGGATATGTCCTTCTCAGGATTTTCTGCTTCTAAGAATAATAATTGGGCAACGATAGAATTTGACACATTATCATCGATAGCACTGCCCAACATGATAATACGATCCTTCAATAGACGGGAATAGATGTCATAAGCACGCTCCCCGCGATTGGTTTGTTCAATTACTGTAGGGATTAAGTTCATCTTTATTTCCTCCTTTTATATAAGAGTAAAACATACAAAGTTTAAGTATATTTCTCCATTAAAAGAAAACGATTTTTACTGTATGTAACTTTATAATACACTGATGGTCAATTAAGGTCAAACAATTCGCCTGATTATTTGAGAAATATTTGCCAATGGTATTTATCTTTCATTACCGTGCTATGTGGCTGTTCAGGATTTTACCTTTTTCATGTTATCCCTTTTAGCTTAAAAATAAACCTAGCTTTTTGTTGATTGTGATAAACACTTGCGAAACGTGAAAAGTCCTTCTTGCAAAGAATAGGAAGATGACATATAATATGATAACGTAATGTTTATTGCGAAATAATTTTTCTTTCATTAAATATTGGCCCTCGTGGTGCAACGGATAGCACGTAAGATTCCGGTTCTTAAAATGGGGGTTCGATTCCCTCCGAGGGCGCTAATCACCTAATATGCAAGGGTTTTTCAAGTATTTTTGGCTGAGATGTTTGATTCTTGTCTGAATACTTTGAGAAACCCTTGTTTTATTTTATGGGAATTGAAGAGAAGCACATCTATATGGAGAAGACTGCATTTAGTTGAATCATTGTTAATATAACTATTTTCAATCTTGTTTAAATATCAGCTACAAAAGGTGAAGCAGAAAATCAAGTCAGTAATAATTTGTTGTTTTATTATCGGGATGATAAAAATGGGCAATTTGAATAAGGGAAACACACAAAGGTTATCTTAAATAATATATGATTTTGCAGAGGATGATGGCTTTGTTAAATTCTCGGATGGTGCAGTTTGATAAGGCAGTGAGGTTGAGGAAAGAATCCACAGAAGCAATGATTGATTATTGGAAAGATTATTCGATTTACACATCGTTTGAATTCTGGATTTTGACAGCAATGTTGATAGTACCTCTTTTCATTCTAATCTGGAAAATTGATAAAGGGAAAATATTTCTAATTTGCTTTTTTGGATATAGTGTCCACATGATTTCTTTTTATATTAGTTTATTAGGAGTTAACATGGGCATGTGGAATTATCCCATTCAATTGGTTCCATTACTCCCCAGTTTCTCTCTGGATTCTAGTATTGTACCTGTTACTTTTATGCTTGCCTATCAATGGGCTTTAAACAAGAAGAAAAATTATTACATAGTAGCCTTGGCTGTCTCAATATTCTTTTCATTTATTTTTGAACCTATTTTAGTGAAAATGGAAATATTTAAACTATACAACCATATAACCTATTTACATCGTTTTATTTTGTATATTGTCATATCACTTGTAGCAAAGTTTATGTCAAATGTATTTTTATGGATTCAGAAACGAGGCAATATGTCAACATAGTTTTATTACCTTATTATATCTCTTGCGGAAAAAACATCATCAAATGGAAAAATATTTGCCCCATTGGAAAATAAAAAAATCAATTTGGCACCATCTGGAAGATTTCAACCATTATGGAGTAGAAAGAAAAGGGATCGGAAATATAAGTGTTTGCCCATACATGATTGGTGGTTTTCATTCAAGTGATTAAGTTAGTATAAAATTACTGTTTTTTTATACTCTAGTCGGAAAGAGGATTTCCCGTTGACTTGTATAAATGGGTCTAATTAGTTAAATGATATGGAACATTCTTAAAGAAATTTTCTATATTCATACGACAGAATAAGCAATTACAAATTAACCGTAAGAGGTGCTTTCCATGTTTAAAAAGACTCCTTTTATTTTCTTAAGTAGAAGATGGACGAAAGTTTTTTTATGTTCCATTTGTTAGGCTGGAAACTGGCAAACATCCAAACAATCTAGATCATTTATGAAATAAGGAAGGCAATTGCAACAAAAAAATAAATCAATAATACATGGTTTATGTTTTATTCTTATCCTAGTTTTAAGTGGGCTCGGTTTCATTTGACAGGAGATTAAGACAAAAGACAAAGCTCTTTCTGCATGCAAGATGTCACTTGTGTCCGAAGGGCTTTTTTGTTGCTTTTAAGGCTTGGAAAATAGCTTGTCAAATGGGAAGGATTGTTTGACCTCGCGGAAAATGTCGATTATACTCAATAATAGTTATTTTGGAAGAAATAAAGAATAATAATGTCAGGAGAAGTTGAGGTTGGGAAATCGAGTTGTTTATGCAGATATTTTACGAATACTTGCAACGTTTGCCGTCATGATCATTCATGTGAGTGCAACGAATTATGCTGATTTAGACCCAAATACATACGAGTGGAATATACTGAACATTTATGATTCTTTGGCCAGATGGTGTGTGCCAATGTTTGCGATGTTGAGTGGAATGTTCTTTTTAAATCCGAAGAAACCATTAAATTTGAAAAAGCTATTTACGAAAAATATTTATCGCGTTGCTTTAGCATTAGTTGTTTGGGCATTTGTTTACCAGGTCTACAAAGGCATATTAAAACATGCGATTGATGGGGATTTCTTTAAAGATACCATCAAAGTGATTTTACAAGGAAATACCCATTATCATTTGTGGTTTTTATATATGATTTTAGGATTATATCTCATTAGTCCGATTTTGCGAATCTTTATGCAGAGCGCAAAGAGAAGGGATATTGAGTATTTTTTAATGATAAGTTTTATTTTTACAAGCTTACTACCAACAATTGATCATTTTTATCCATTTCACATTTTTACACCGTTCTTTATTCAATTTGAGGTGAATTTAGTTTTAGGATATACCATTTATTTTATTTTAGGATATTATTTAGCTACTTATGATTTAAGTAAATGGACTAAGATTGGATTATATATTCTGGGTGCCCTTTCCCTAATATTCACCATTTATGGAACACGTATGCTTTCTTTAGATAAAGGGGCTCCAGATACCTTTTTATATTATTATTTACGAGTGAACGTCTTCTTTGTACCAGTAGCACTATTTGTTTTTGCTAAAGACTTTTTTAGGAATACACAATTTAGTGAAACAAGTTTAAAGGTCATTTCTATCCTATCGACCTATAGCTTTGGAATGTACCTAGTTCATGACATGTTCCGCACCATTTTAATGCGTTTCGGGATTGATAATTTGATGTTCAATCAGATCTTATCCGTTCCCATGATTGCCATCATCATATTTATTTTGAGTTTTCTTGCCACAGCAATCGTGCGGAAGATCCCTTATTTTGGGAAAAGAATCACATGAGTTTTGTCGAATTAAAAGAAGCATTTGATCTTCCTTAGCGGAGGATGAGATGTTTTTTTTATGAAAAAAGAAGGTAAATCGATTTTCAACATCCGAAATCGAGGAAATGTCTTTTCTAAAAAATATCTCAATTTTCATATTACAATGATTTTCTCATACAACATTCCTTCTCCATATTGTAAAATGAGAGAAGGAGGAGATGTTTAATGAACCTAAGAACGGGTCTATGGCAACAGCAAACCTTAAAGATGACAATGACACAAGAGTTAAGCCAAGCAATCGCTCTGCTCCAATACTCCTCTTTAGAATTGGCTTCATTTCTGGAAAGTAAGGCTCTAGAAAATCCCCTAATCAAATTAGAAACAGACAATATCAAATCCTTTAATCCCCAATTTGACTATGTAAAATCAAAACGAAGCGGAAGTGAGAAGGACCAGAAGGCTTGGATTGAGCAGATTGGTGAACATGTGATGTCGCTGCAGGATTTTTTGCTGTCACAAATTAACTATACCAGCTTAGAATCTCATGAAATAGAAGTAATCAAGATATTGATAAAACACATAGATGAAAACGGTTACTTAAGCGAAGACCTTGAGGAAATTAGAAAAAAATATCCGTTCTCACCAGAAGAATTGGAGGTTGGGTTACTTAGTATTCAAGAAGAAGTAGAGCCTGCAGGGATTGGTGCACGTGATTTGAAGGAATGTTTATATTTGCAGCTTCTTCGACTTGAAAAACCAAATGAATTGGCAGAGACCCTGGTACGAGAACACTTTGAACTTTTCGCAGAGAAAAGGTGGAAAAAAATATCGAAGCTGACAGGATTTGATTTAAAAGACATTCAATCGGCTTTTGATTTGGTTTTGACGCTTAATCCAAAACCTGCTGCTATTTTTGTCTCAGAAAAATCGGCCTATATCATTCCTGAAGTTGTGATCATTCCGAATGGAGACGAATTTTCCATTAGCATTTATGATGAATTAATTCCCAGAGTAAGCTTTAATGAATCCTATTATAAAAAATTTACAGCGAAACAGGATTCCGAGGTGAATCGATTTTTAAAAGAAAAGCAGCAGGATTATCAATGGATTGTACGAAGCTTGGAACAGCGGAAAGAAACGCTGAAGAATGTTTCGATGAAAATCGTTCAGAAGCAGCCTGATTTTTTTAAAAAAGGTCCATCGTTTCTAAAGCCGATGACCATGCGAGAAGTCTCAGAGGAATTAGAGATTCATGAATCGACGGTAAGTCGTGCCGTGAGGGATAAATACATTCAAACCCCGTTTGGAACCTTTGAATTACGTTCTTTTTTTACCAGTACGATACAAACGGTGACAAATGATACGGCATCTTCCAAGCAAGTTAAGGATATAATTAAGGCTCTTATTGAGAAGGAAAATAAACAGAAGCCATTATCTGATCAAGACCTAGTATATTTAATTAAGGAGCAGGACGGCTTGGTTATTTCGCGAAGAACAGTTGCTAAATATCGGGATCAAATGTCTATTCCATCCTCAGCGAAACGAAAAAGATATGAATAAGAAGGAGAAGCAGCAGTGAAATCAACAATTGTTACCCTATATACAAGAAGTGGCTGTCACCTTTGTGATCATGCCAAAGAAATCATCAAGGAATTAAAGCGAGAGTTTGATTTTTTTTATGAGGAAATTGATATAAACGAAAGCGATGAGCTTACAGAGCAATATGGATTAATGATTCCAGTGGTGAAAATTAATGGAGTCGAGGTACAGTACGGTCATGTTGACAAAATGTTCATATATGAAACGCTTTCAGGAAATTAACAAGCTTTTTAAGTTGAATAAAAGAGTGCCCCCTGTTAAAATAAGATTCGTAGCAGGGGAGTTTTTTTTTAGAGTGAGTGGGACATAATATGTCTATACGGGACATTGATTGTCCATCAGGGAAGAGGAGGATATCATGATGTCATCTATGATTGATATTCAGAAAAAATTATTACCTGATCTGCTTACCGTTATGCAAAAACGCTATCACACCCTCCAATACATACATTTGATGCAGCCAGTGGGGAGAAGAAACCTATCAATAAGCCTAGGGATTACTGAAAGAGTTCTAAGAAGCGAGGTCAACTTTCTCAAAGATCAGAACCTCCTCTCAGTAACAAATGTTGGTATGAGTTTAACACCCGAAGGAAATAATTTACTTGATAGCCTCGAGAGCGTTATGAGAGAACTAACCGGAATAACCGATCTGGAGAAGAAATTGCAGAATAAATTAGGCATCAAACAGGTCGTAGTGGTCACAGGCGATAGTGATGAATCTCCTTGGGTAAAGAAAGAACTCGGAAGAGCGTGTGCTTTAAGCATGAAAGTTTTACTTGAAGGGCATAATATCATCGCTGTTACTGGAGGGTCAACGATGGCTTCGGTAGCAGATATGCTAACTCCTGATTTAGAGGATAAAGACATGCTGTTCGTACCAGCAAGAGGTGGAATTGGCGAAGACGTCCAGAATGAAGCGAACACGATTTGTGCAAAAATGGCGGAAAACACCAATTCAAAACACCGCGTTTTGTATGTCCCTGATCAAGTTAGCCAGGAAACGTACCAATCAATCATGAGAGAACCAAACATCAAAGAGGTATTAGGCTTGATTAAATCGGCGAGCATGGTTTTGCATGGTATTGGAGAAGCTAAGACAATGGCTGAACGTCGTAAAACAGATGCGAAAATTGTGGGAGAAATCATGAAAGCAGGAGCAGTTGGAGAATCATTTGGATATTACTTCAATCAAGAAGGAAAAATAATTCATAAGGTTCAAACCATTGGGCTGCAACTGAATGATTTAGAACATGTCCGCCACATTATCACTGTGGCAGGTGGAGCATCTAAGGGTAAAGCGATTTGCTCATACATGAAACAGGCCCCAGCAAAAAACAAAACGGTCCTCATCACAGATGAAGGTGCCGCAAAACAGTTATTACAAGGGGATGCCCCCTTATAATATTTTTTAAAAGAGAGAAAAGTTTTCAGAAGACTAGGAGGAAAAAATCATGGCAGTTAAAGTTGGTATTAACGGATTTGGAAGAATTGGACGTATTGTATTTCGTGCAGCATTAAATAACCCTAATGTAGAGGTTGTAGCTGTAAACGACTTAACAGACGCTAAAATGTTAGCCCACCTTTTAAAATATGATTCAGTACACGGAACTTTAGATGCTGAAGTATCAGTAAATGGAAACAACCTTGTTGTAAATGGTCGTGAAATCATCGTTAAAGCAGAACGCGAACCAGCAAATCTTGGATGGGGCGAGCTTGGTGTTGAAGTGGTTGTTGAATCAACTGGACGTTTCACAAAACGCGCAGATGCAGCTAAACACTTAGAAGCAGGTGCTAAGAAAGTAGTTATCTCAGCTCCAGCAACTGATGAAGATATTACAATTGTTATGGGTGTTAACGAAGATAAATACGATGCAGCTAGCCATCATATTATTTCCAACGCATCTTGTACAACAAACTGCTTAGCTCCTTTTGCAAAAGTTTTACATGAAAAATTTGAAATCAAACGCGGTATGATGACAACTATTCACTCATACACAAATGACCAACAAATTCTTGACTTACCACATAAAGATTTCCGTCGTGCACGTGCAGCTGCAGAATCTATGATTCCTACAACAACTGGTGCAGCTAAAGCCGTTGCTCTAGTATTGCCTGAACTTAAAGGTAAATTAAACGGTATGGCAATGCGTGTTCCAACTCCAAACGTTTCTGTAGTAGACCTTGTTGCTGAACTTGGTAAAGAAGTAACTGCAGAAGAAATCAATGCAGCATTAAAAGAAGCAGCTGAAAATGAATTAAAAGGAATCCTTGTATACAGTGAACTTCCACTTGTATCTCGTGATTACAATGGTTCTACTCAATCTTCTACAATCGATGCATTATCTACAATGGTAATGGAAGGTAACATGGTTAAAGTACTTTCATGGTACGATAACGAAACTGGTTACTCTAACCGTGTAGTAGACTTAGTTGATTACATTGCTCAAAAAGGACTTTAATCTCTAAGTTCTTAAAAAATGATAAAGTTCATAATTCATTTATTTGGATGAAAAGTCTATAATAATTAAGGTGAAACTTAAACATTAAGATCATTTCTTCCAATAATGATGAGCTTATATTTTTTAAAAAAGGGGAGCGGGGAGGATTCCCCACTCCCCTTATCTTTGCAATTAAAGTGAACAACCTTGTTTTTTCACATAAAATGGAGTCTTAGGAGGTCTTTTGGCAATGAACAAAAAAAGCGTAAAAGATGTCGATTTAAAGGGCAAAACAGTATTTTGCCGCGTAGATTTTAACGTTCCTATGCAAGATGGGCAAGTAACGGATGATACACGTATTCGCGCAGCGATTCCAACTATTCAATACCTAATGGAACAAGGAGCAAAGGTTTTACTTGCTAGCCATTTAGGCCGTCCAAAAGGAAAAATTGTCGAAGAAATGCGCTTAACTCCTGTTGCAAAACGTTTATCTGAGCTTTTAGGTAAAGATGTGAAAAAAGCAGATGAAGCATACGGCGAAGCAGTAAAAGCAGAAATCGCTACCATGCAAGAAGGAGACGTACTTTTACTTGAAAACGTACGTTTCTATCCTGGAGAAGAAAAGAACGATTCAGAACTTGCTAAAGCATTTGCTGAATTAGCAGATCTTTATGTAAATGATGCATTTGGCGCTGCTCACCGTGCACATGCTTCAACAGAAGGCATTGCGCATCATCTTCCAGCTGTTTCTGGCTTCTTAATGGAAAAAGAGCTTGATGTATTAGGAAAAGCTTTATCCAATCCTGAAAGACCATTCACAGCCATTATTGGTGGGGCGAAAGTTAAAGACAAAATCGGTGTCATCGATAATCTTTTAGAAAAAGTAGACAATCTAATCATTGGCGGAGGATTGGCTTACACATTCGTAAAAGCTCAAGGCCATGAAATCGGACAATCTCTTTTAGAAGAAGATAAAATCGATCTTGCAAAATCTTTTATGCAAAAAGCAGAAGAAAAAGGCGTTAAATTCTATATGCCAGTAGATGCTGTTATCGCAAAAGAATTTGCCAAAGATGCTGAATCAAAAGTTGTCGCTATCGAAGAAATTCCTTCAGACTGGCAAGCTCTTGATATCGGACCGAAAACAGCTGAGCTTTACCGTGATGTCATCAAGAATTCAAAATTGGTTATCTGGAATGGACCAATGGGCGTATTTGAATTTGATAAATTTGCTGGTGGAACAAAAGCTGTGGCAGAAGCATTAGCTGAAGCAAGCAATACTTACTCTGTTATTGGTGGAGGAGACTCTGCTGCTGCGGTAGAAAAATTCAATTTAGCTGATAAAATGAGCCATATTTCAACTGGTGGAGGAGCTTCTCTTGAATTTATGGAAGGAAAAGCACTACCAGGTGTTGTAGCTTTGAACGATAAGTAATAAAATTTGAATTGTTGATCAATTTAAATTTCGAAAAAGGTAGATTTTGCGTAATTGGGAAATATCCAATCGCTGCCGCTCTCATGTAGTATTTTTTACACCAAGATAAAGCAACCTGATAGAGAGAACAAAAATCTGCTTGTGTAATACAGAAAGGATGTGCCCCATGCGTAAACCAATTATTGCAGGAAACTGGAAGATGAACAAAACCCTTCCAGAGGCAAAACAATTTCTAGAAGAAGTTATTGGGTCTGTACCAAGCAACGATCAAGTTGATTCTGTTGTCTGTGCTCCAGCTTTATTTCTAGAACGTTTAGTGGAAATGTCTAAAGGCACCGACGTCAAAATCGGAGCACAAAACATGCACTTTGAAGAAAATGGTGCTTTTACAGGCGAAATCAGCCCAAAAGCATTAGAAAACTTAGGGGTTCAATATGTAATTATTGGACACTCAGAACGCCGCGAAATGTTTAATGAAACAGATGAATCTGTGAATAAAAAAGCGTTAGCAGCTTTCAGCCACCATTTAATTCCGATTATTTGTTGTGGAGAAACTTTAGAGCAACGTGAAAACGGCGAAACGATGCAATTAGTTGGCGATCAAGTGAAAAAAGCTCTTGCAGGTCTGTCTGACGACCAATTAAAACAAACGGTTATTGCTTATGAACCAATCTGGGCAATCGGAACAGGCAAATCTTCTACATCTAAGGATGCAAATGAAGTTTGCTCACATATCCGTAAAGTGGTTGCTGAACAATTTTCACAAGCAGTGGCAGATCGCATTCGCATTCAATATGGCGGCAGCGTGAAGCCGGAAAATATTAAAGAATATATGGCAGAATCTGATATTGATGGTGCTTTAGTTGGCGGAGCTAGCTTAGAACCTCAATCCTTCTTGCAACTTTTGGAGGCTGGTAAATATGAGTAAGGCACCTGTTGCATTAATCATTTTAGATGGATTTGGCTGCCGTAGTGAACATAAAGGAAATGCTGTCTACCATGCGAAAAAGCCAAACTTTGATCGCCTATGGGAACAGTACCCACATAATCATCTAGGGGCTAGCGGTGAATCAGTTGGTCTTCCTGATGGACAAATGGGAAACTCTGAAGTAGGACATTTAAATATCGGTGCGGGACGTATCGTCTATCAAGCCCTAACAAGAGTGGATGTAGCGATTCGTGAAGGAGAGTTCCAAAAGAACGAAACCTTATTGAATGCTGTTCAACATGCCAAGAAAAATGGCACAGCTCTTCATTTATTTGGTCTATTATCTGATGGCGGTGTTCATAGTCATATTCGCCATTTGTTTGCTCTTCTTCGCTTAGCAGCAGACGAAGGCCTAGAAAAAGTTTATGTACATGGCTTCTTAGACGGACGTGATGTAGGTCCACAAACAGCTGGTCAATATATTCAAGAAACATTGGATAAAATGAAAGAGTATGGCGTTGGTGAATTCGCCACCATCTCTGGACGTTATTATTCCATGGACCGCGATAAACGCTGGGAACGTGTAGAGAAATCTTATCGTGCCATGGTTTACGCAGAAGGCCCTTCTTACAGTGATCCATTACAATTAGTAGAGGATTCTTATTCTAACGGAATCTATGACGAATTCGTAATTCCATCTGTGATCACAAAAGAAAACGGCGAACCGGTTGCGACGATTCAAGACAACGATGCGGTTATTTTCTATAACTTCCGTCCTGACCGTGCGATCCAAATTTCTAATACTTTTACAAATAAGGATTTCCGCTCATTTGATCGTGGACCAAAGCATCCAAAAGATTTATACTTTGTCTGCTTAACGCATTTCAGTGAAACGGTTGATGGCTATGTTGCCTTTAAACCAGTTGGTCTAGATAATACATTTGGTGAAGTATTATCACAAAATGGTTTAAAACAACTTCGTATTGCGGAAACTGAAAAATATCCTCATGTAACCTTCTTCTTTAACGGAGGCCGTGAAGCTGAATTTCCTGGTGAAGAGAGAATCCTGATTGCTTCTCCTAAAGTGGCTACATATGATCTTCAACCAGAAATGAGTGCTTATGAGGTTACCGATGCATTGCTGAAGGAAATTGAAGCAGATAAATTTGACGCGATCATTCTGAACTATGCAAACCCTGATATGGTTGGACACTCAGGTATGCTTGAACCAACTGTAAAGGCGATCGAAACGGTTGATGAATGCTTAGGCAAAGTCATCGATTTAATTACGAAAAAGGGTGGTACAGCGATTATCACTGCTGACCATGGGAATGCTGATGAGGTTATTACTTTAGAAGGTAATCCAATGACATCTCATACAACAAACCCAGTACCAGTGATTATCACGAAGGAAGGCGTCACTGTACGCGATGGAGGAATCCTAGCGGACATAGCTCCAACCTTGCTTGGCCTTCTTAATATTGAAAAGCCAGCAGAAATGACTGGAACATCATTGATTCAAAAATAATTTTAAAAAATAAATTTGACCATTAAAGGAGAGAAATATAATGCCTTATATTCAACATGTATACGCTCGTGAAGTTTTAGATTCTCGCGGAAATCCAACAGTAGAAGTAGAAGTTTTAACTGAATCAGGTGCATTTGGACGCGCTCTTGTTCCATCTGGTGCATCAACTGGTGAATACGAAGCAGTTGAACTTCGTGATGGTGACAAATCTCGTTACGGCGGTAAAGGTGTATTAAAAGCAGTTGATAATGTAAATAACATAATTGCTGAAGAAATCATCGGCATGGATGTTACAGATCAAATCGGTATCGACCGCACAATGATCACTTTAGACGGTACTGAAAACAAAGGTAAATTTGGTGCTAACGCAATCCTTGGTGTTTCTATGGCAGTAGCAATTGCAGCAGCTGACTATGTGGGACTTCCATTATACCGTTACTTCGGAGGATTCAACGCAAAACAATTACCAACTCCAATGATGAACATCATCAATGGTGGATCTCATGCTGATAACAACGTTGACTTCCAAGAATTCATGATCCTACCTGTTGGAGCTCCAACATTCAAAGAAGCAATCCGTATGGGTGCTGAAGTATTCCATTCATTAAAATCTGTTCTTTCTAGCAAAGGCTTAAACACTGCTGTCGGTGACGAAGGTGGTTTCGCTCCAAACCTTGGTTCTAACCGAGAAGCTTTAGAAGTTATCATCGAAGCGATCAAAAAGGCTGGATACGAACCTGGCAAAGACGTATTCTTAGGAATGGACGTAGCTTCTTCTGAATTCTATAACAAAGAAACTGGTAAATACGATCTTGCAGGAGAAGGCCGCACTGGCTTAACTTCTGAAGATATGGTTAACTTCTACGAAGAATTAGTTAACGAATTCCCTATCATCTCAATCGAAGATGGTCTAGATGAAAACGACTGGGAAGGCCACAAACTTTTAACTGATCGCATCGGTAAAAAAGTTCAACTAGTTGGGGATGACCTATTCGTAACTAATACTAAAAAGCTTGCTGAAGGTATTGAAAAAGGAATCTCTAACTCAATCCTAATCAAAGTTAACCAAATCGGTACTTTAACTGAAACTTTCGAAGCAATCGAAATGGCTAAACGCGCTGGCTACACAGCAGTTGTATCTCACCGTTCTGGTGAAACAGAAGATGCAACAATTGCTGACATCGCAGTTGCAACAAACGCAGGCCAAATCAAAACCGGTTCTATGTCTCGTACAGACCGTATCGCTAAATACAACCAATTACTTCGCATTGAAGACGAACTTGGTGAATTAGCTGTCTATGATGGTATTAAATCTTTCTATAATATTAAGCGATAATAGAAAATAGTTGTTTGATGATGAGTGGGTGTCCTCTTTTTAGAGAGCACCCATTTTTTTATTTTTTCGCGAGCAAATTTAAATTTTTGTTAAATCGCGAGTAAAAAATTTTATTCGCGAATAATTGAAAGATATCGCGAATAAGTCATCATTCAAAAATATGCACCCTGGGGAAGTCGCGAGTATTTCAATCTTACCGCGAGTATTGAAGAAAACTCGCGAGAAAGTACTATTTTTCGCGAGTAACAAAAAAATTTCGCGAATAAATCGATAGTATCGCGAGTAATTTATATGATTCGCGAATAAATAAAAATTTCGCGAATAAAAGATTTCTTTTCGCGAGTAAATTTTTAAATTCGCGAATATTTCCAGGAAAGTCGCGAGTAAATTTCGATTTTCGCGAATAAAATAGATTTCAGCAATTATTTTCCTAATGGAAAGTACTTTTTATCTCTATACGACCCAGTTGAGGGAAGGTTCATCCCTTTTAATAAACGTGATGCAGTATCTTTTGAGCTCAAAAGAAGAAATTTCCTAGCTTCTTGATTGGTGATGAAAGGTTTTATTAAGGAAAAGTATTCGTAAATTGCTTCAATATGAGCATTTTTATTTGTTGTCCCACATGAATGACATAACCAAGTACTGTGTGCTCTTTCCATCGGGATCGAGTTACAATTAGGGCAGCGAACTCCATTTCTTATTGTTGAATTTGAAAGGTTGAATTTTTGGAGAAAATCCATCGTTAGAGGGGTATGCTCAGATATCAATAGTTTAGTGATTTTTTTCAATACTTTTTGATTTAGGACTTCTTGCTTATATTGAGATCTTATGGATTCAATTCGTTCTTTTAATAGTGGAGCATGAATAATTCGATGTTTATTATAGGTGCTGATTGACTGGGTTTGAATAATGGAAGAGTCGTTGCTGATCACAATTAAATGATCGATGGGGATACTTGGCAGCTTCTTTGATTGAAGCCATGAGGCTAATTGAAATTGTTGATTCTTCACCTGAGTGATTGGATCTTGAAATGCTTCATCATGGTCTTTCATATTGCGAATAAGTTGGTTATGATTCCCTTCAAACAGAAGCTTGCCCATGATATTTTTTGCCTCAATAATTAATAGGAAATTTTGATGTAAGAGAAGGGTATCCATTTGAAAATAGTATTTCTCATTGTTCGTTAAGCGGAGGTTATGAAGGATTGTATATTGCTTTTCGGGGATAAAGTGAAGATGATAGTCTAAGTTTTGTTCACCACGGTAGCCCAACCATCGTTTGGCCAATTCCTTTTCAATATCTGGTTTCTTTGGATGGTTCGGGGCTAATCTAGAGAGCAATATTTCTAATAATTGAATGGCTAGAGGAAATTCTCGTTCCTTTTGTATCAAAAAAAGATCACTCCTTGTCAGTTTATGTATATATTTTCTTTATAGATTTGGAAATCCCTTCTTCATTCAGTACATAAAAATCCCATTGATGCAGATTTCACATCAATGGGATTTATTTTTAGCCTATTTTATGCAAATCTTCTTTTTCCCGTTCATCCACCGGTACCACAGCATCTAAAAGCGCAGCCTCCAATTCCTGCTTATAGCCTAACTTTACTTCAGCTTCCCAGCCAAAGTATTCACTCATGAATTGAATAACGGGCTCTTTATACTTTCTGACTAAATCAATATCAAAGAGGATGGCGCCGGTTCTGCGATTAAAAAAGTCTACTGGAGTAGTGACCATTTCTTTTTCCAATGCGTATTGAAGCTTCGCAAATAATGGAATGGGAAGATTGGACTCCTTCGCTTTTCCGCCTTTTTCTCTAATGATATCAAAAACGATAGGAACATTAGATCCGTATACAGAAGCTAAGTGAGTGGCTTCTTTTTCTGTAAGGCCAAGCCTTTTACCAATTATTGCTTGTTCAGAAACATACTTTTTAAAGTTAGCTGAGCCGCCAACATCTCCTCCGGAAATCGGCATATGTTTCGTTGTACATTTTGGATAGGTAATATTCTCTCCTTCTTGAAGTCTTTTTGCCAGTAAATCGACAATGGTTTCCGCCATTTTGCGGTAGCCGGTTAATTTTCCGCCAGCAATCGTTAATAGTCCGGATGGGGATTCCCAAATTTCATCCTTCCGTGAGATTTCAGATGGATCCTTTCCCTCTTCATAAATTAATGGGCGAACCCCAGCCCAACTGGATTCGATATCTTGTTTCGTGATTTTAGCATTCGGGAACATGTAATTAATTGATTTGATAATATATTCTCGATCCTCAGATGTCATTTTGGGGATGGCTGCATCTTGGTCGTAGAAGGTATCGGTTGTCCCTACATAGGCTTTTCCGTCACGTGGGATGGCAAAGACCATACGTCCGTCTGGTGTATCAAAATAAACTGCTTGTTTTAATGGAAATCTGGATTGGTCGATGACAACATGCACACCCTTTGTTAATCGTAGGACCTTACCTGTTTTGGAATGGTCTTTTTCACGAATTAAGTCAACCCATGGTCCCGTTGCATTAATGACTTTTTCGGCTTGAATTTTATAGACCTTTCCTGTTAAAAGATCCTTAACTTGAGCTCCTACAACCTTGCCATTTTGATAGAGGAGCTCCTCAACCTTGGAGTAATTTAAGACAGTGGCACCCTTATCAATGGCAGCCTTCATGACTTCGATGGTGAGGCGAGCATCGTCCGTTCTGTATTCTACATATTTTCCTCCGCCTTTTAAACCGTCACGCTTAACGAGAGGTTCTCTTTCTAAAGTTTCTGCTGCAGTGAGCATGGAGCGTCTTTCACTTTTCTTCACGCCAGCGAGAAAATCATATACCCGTAAGCCGATGGAGGTCGTAAATTTCCCGAATGTCCCGCCTTTATGGAAAGGGAGGAGCATCCATTCTGGTGTCGTTACATGTGGGCCGTTTTCATATACGACTGCTCTTTCTTTTCCGACCTCTGCGACCATTTTGACTTCAAATTGTTTTAAATAGCGCAAGCCTCCGTGAACGAGTTTGGTGGAGCGGCTGGAGGTTCCGGCAGCAAAGTCTTGCATTTCGACTAAGGCGGTTTTCATGCCGCGTGTAGAGGCGTCTAGTGCAATGCCGGCGCCTGTGATTCCGCCACCAATGATTAGCACGTCATATTTTTCTGTTTGTAGTTGATTCATGATTTTATCGCGATTTTTGTTTGTGAAGTTTGCCATCTTCATTTCCCCTTTTCCATTAAGAATTTTCGCTCATGTTTGGATGGAAAAAGAAAAGAGACCACAAAAAGCATTATCGACATACCGATAATGTTTTTGTGGTCTCTCCATTTCTCCTACCGAGCTATTAACTTATTTTTATTATAACATAAGGATGTTTTTTTAACAGTCTCATTTTTATTTGCTATTTTTGTATCGTTAGTTGCTTTAATAACGCAGCATGAATCCACTTTGCTTGTCATGGGCGAACGATGAGCTCGCGTGGTCTCTGCTTTATTGAAAATACCACAGGCTACTTCTCATTTTATTGAGAAAACTGCCTTCTTATTTAAAGGCCATTGTCGCATGGATTGCTTTTTTCCAGCCATCATATAGTGCATGGCGTTTTGTCTCTCCCATAGTGGGGCGGAAGGCTTGGTCGATGGACCATTGCTTTGAAATTTCCTCTTGATTGTTCCAAAAGCCAACGGCAAGTCCTGCTAAGTATGCGGCACCAAGGGCAGTGGTTTCGTTGATTTGTGGTCGTTCGACTGGAACATTTAATAAATCGCTTTGGAATTCCATGAGGAAGTTGTTTTTAACAGCTCCGCCATCGACGCGCAAAGTTTTGAGGGTAATGCCGGAATCTGCTTCCATGGCGCCTAAGACATCTTTGGTTTGATAGGCCAGAGATTCTAGAGTTGCACGGATAAAATGTTCCTTCTGTGTCCCGCGTGTTAGGCCAAAAATTGCCCCGCGGACATCACTGTCCCAATAGGGTGTTCCAAGGCCAACGAAGGCAGGAACGACATAAACACCATCTGTTGACTCCACTTTTGTCGCATAGGCTTCGCTGTCCTTTGCATCCTTGAACATTCTCAAGCCATCGCGCAGCCATTGAATGGCAGAACCAGCTACAAAAATGCTTCCTTCCAATGCGTATTCGACTTTTCCATTAATCCCCCAGGCAATAGTGGTCAGTAATCCGTTTTTAGAAACAACCGCTTTTTCTCCTGTGTTCATTAACATAAAGCAGCCAGTTCCGTATGTATTTTTTGCCATCCCTTCTTGGAAGCATGCTTGCCCAAATAAGGCAGCCTGCTGATCCCCTGCCGCTCCAGCAATAGGTACTTGTTCTCCAAAGAAATGGTGCAGGTCAGTATGTGCATAGATTTCAGATGATGGATGAACCTCTGGCAGCATAGAAGCAGGAATATTTAAGATTTCAAGCAGATCTTCATCCCATTTTAATTCATGGATGTTATACATGAGTGTGCGAGAGGCATTAGAGTAATCCGTTACATGAGCCCGACCGCCAGATAGCTTCCAAATGAGCCAAGTGTCAATGGTACCAAATAGCAATTTTCCTTCTTCTGCTTTTTTTCTAGCCCCTTCTACATGATCTAAAATCCATTTCACCTTTGTTCCGGAAAAATAGGCATCAATTAATAATCCAGTTTTTTGACGGAAAGTATCATTGAATCCCTTTTCTTTTAATTCCTCACAAATTTCACTCGTTTGCCTAGATTGCCAGACAATCGCATTATAAACAGGAAGTCCTGTTTCTTTATCCCAAACAACCGTTGTTTCCCGTTGGTTCGTGATGCCTATTCCAGCAATTTGCTGGGCCTCGATATTGGCTTCGGATAAAGCGGAGGCAATCACGGCTAAAATGGAGCCCCAAATTTCATTGGCGTTATGCTCAACCCAGCCTGGTTTTGGAAAAATTTGCGTAAACTCTTTTTGCGAGGAATGAACAATTTCCCCTTTATGATTAAATAAAATGGCTCTTGAACTTGTTGTTCCTTGGTCTAAAGATAGGATATATTTCTCCATCGTTAAAATCCCCCTCTTGAAGTTTCCCCTAAATTTTTATGCTGCGTTTTTTTCCATATTGACTTCTCGATTTTGTTGCTTTCCGAAAACGCTTGCTAAAGTAAGTACAATGATATTTAAGGCTAACACGAGCCAGAAGGTCAAGTTCACTTGACTTAAATAGAAGGCTTGATAAGCAACGGCTCCTAATGCTCCTCCTAAAATAGGTCCAATTACTGGTATCCAAGCGTAGGACCAATTGGAACGCCCTTTGCCTGGAATCGGCAAGACAAAGTGAGCGATTCGTGGACCCAAGTCACGTGCAGGGTTAATCGCATAGCCGGTTGTTCCGCCGAGTGACATCCCAATGACGACAATTAACAGACCAACAGCAATTGGATTTAAACCTTCTGTAAATTTATTTGTTCCTATAAATAATAACCCTAAAACGAGAATAAAGGTGCCAATTATTTCACTTAAAAGATTTGAAAATGAATGTGGGATGGCTGGACTAGTTGCAAATACTCCAAGCTTAGTGGCAGGATCCTCGGTAACTTTCCAATGTGGTAAATAGTGTAAATAAACAATTGTTGCCCCTAAAAAGGCTCCAATCATTTGAGCTAGAATATAGCCAAGAACTTTACTCCAAGCAAAGCTTCCTTCAATGGCTAAAGCAATAGTTACAGCTGGATTTAAATGGGCACCGCTGATGGAACCAACAGCAAATACCCCCATGGTTACAGCCAAACCCCAAGCAATTGTAATAACAATCCAACCTGCATTGTTTGAATAAGACCTTTTTAATGAGGATCCTGCTCCTATCCCGGCACCGAAAACAATCACAATCATCGTACCAAGAATTTCTCCCATAAATGGTGACATATGTAATCTCCCTCCCTGATGTAAATGAAAATATCTGCATCGGAAAAACAAAAAAGAAGATTCATAGCACAGATATACCAAACCAAACCGGTAATGCCTGTGTGAATCTCCATTTCTCCGTCACATCATATTAACTTAGTTCAAAGTATATTATGTGATGAAAACGCTGTCAATATTTTTTTACCCCGTTGTTAAAACAAGTTCCATAAATCCGTTTTAGATGTTGTGATGGCAGTTGCGCCAGCTTCGAGCGCATTATGAACCTCATCGGCCGTGCGAATCAATCCACCTGCAAAAATCGGTGTTTGAAGACGTTCTTTCACTTCTTTTATCATCCAAGGCATAGCGCCAGGCAAAACTTCAATATAATCAGGTTTGGTTTTTTCAATTAAGCGATAGCTTTTTTCTAAGGCATGCGTATCGATGAGAAAAATTCTTTGGACTGCCACCACCCCTTTTTGTTTCGCTTTTAAGATAACATTGGTTTTGGTGGAAATGAGTCCATAGGGTTTAAATTCCTGACAAATAAACTCAGTGGCATAGTCATCATGTTTGATGCCATGAATCATATCGACATGATAGATCATCTTTTTCTTATATTGTTTCGCAAGCGCACTAATATTCTTTAATTGCGCGAGATGCATTTCAAGAAAAACCCCGATTTCATAAGGACTTTCCAGAAATTTCTCGAATTCCTTCATGCTTGAGGAGGCAGGTAATATTTTTTGCTTCACTATCTCAACTCCAATCAAAAGCTCCATGAATGATCATTATTCTTTTGCCACTTAAATGGCTATTCAGGGAAATAACGCTTTGATTAGTTTCCCCTTGGTCTTTGAATTTTACATTGAACATGATAAAGGATAACAATATGAAAATCTATTATATTCCTCACATATTTTACAGGGTTTAGAAAAAATAGGAGAAAGGATGCAGATTAGACCCCGATCTTCCACAAGTCCTGATTTTCATCAAGATAGTCATTCTTTAAATGAGGTCATCCCTAAATCAATATTGTGAAATATAGTAAAACATGTTAAACTAATAACATTGTCAAATGTACGTTTTTCAGGAGGTTGGCTATATGCATGCATTATTAGTCACATTGCTCGTTATCGTTTCTATTGCACTCATTATTGTGGTGCTTCTACAATCAGGTAAAAGTGCAGGACTATCCGGAGCCATCTCTGGTGGAGCTGAGCAATTGTTTGGTAAACAAAAAGCGCGCGGCATGGATTTAATTTTACAGCGAATTACAATTGTATTGTCCGTGTTATTTTTCGTGCTAACGTTATTAGTTACTTATTTCAAATTATAAGAGAAAATTTACCTGGCTTCCTCAAGTCAGGTTTTTTTTGCTTATTAAAGTCTTTGAATTAGGTTCTGCTACTTCCTCACTTCAATGTTCATATCCTTCTCTCCTGATTTTTAGTCAAACTATTGGCATGTCTACATTTTCTTTGATAAAACTAATTACGGGTAGAATTTATTAAAAAGGATATTTTTCTACAAATTAATGATATATTCTAAAGGGGTTTATTGTATGAAAATTGTTACACCAAAACCTTTTACTTTTGAAGGTGGAAAAAGGGCAGTATTGCTTTTGCACGGATTTACCGGCAATACGGCAGATGTTCGAATGCTTGGTCGCTTTCTTGAAAAACATGGATATACAAGTTATGCGCCATTATATAAAGGACACGGGGTTCCTCCAGAAAAGCTAGTCCATTCGGGAGCAGAGGACTGGTGGCAGGATGTCTTAGAGGGCTATGAGTATTTAAAAAGCAAGGGACATGATGAAATTGCGGTCGCAGGTCTCTCGTTAGGTGGCGTATTTTCCTTGAAATTGGGCTACACTGTACCTGTAAAGGGAGTAATCCCGATGTGTGCCCCAATGTATATAAAAAGCGAAAAGACGATGTATGAGGGTGTATTGGATTATGCGAAGCAGTATAAAACGATGGAAGGGAAATCAACTGATCAAATAGAAAGGGAAATGGAAGAGTTTCAAAAGACACCGATGAAAACCTTAAAAGCGTTGCAGGCGCTAATTGCAGATGTACGAGAGCATGTGGACATGATTTATGCTCCAACCTTTGTCGTGCAGGCACGTCATGACAAAATGATTAATACAGATAGTGCAAATATTATTTATCGAGAGGTTGAATCTGATTTGAAGGAAATCAAATGGTATGAGGAGTCCGGTCATGTCATTACTTTAGATAAGCAAAGAGATCAGCTTCATGAGGATGTCTTACAGTTTTTAAATCAATTAAGTTGGAAAGAATAAGGACTAAAAGAAATTCCCAAGAGGGAGGGATAAAGATGGACGGAAATATCAGGCAGCATATTGATAAGCTCATGATATATATGAAGGATGAAGCTTATAAACCGTTAACAGTTCAAGAACTTGAAGTAGCTTTTGGAATTGAGGACTCGGTTGATTTCAAGGATTTTGTCAAGGCACTGGTGATTATGGAAGAAAAAGGTCTCGTTGTGCGTACAAGAAGCAATCGCTATGGTTTGCCGGAAAAAATGAATCTAATCAGAGGAAAATTAGTCGGTCATGCCAAAGGGTTTGCCTTTGTGATTCCAGATGAGGCAGGAATGGATGATATTTTCATCCCGCCAAATGAAACGAATAATGCGATGCATGGAGATACAGTGTTGGCTCGTGTAACGACTGAAAGCTCTGGACAACGAAGAGAAGGAACCATCGTTCGCATTTTAGAAAGAGGGATTCAACAAATCGTCGGAACATATGTTGAAAGTAAAAATTTCGGTTTTGTGATTCCAGATGATAAGAAGTTTACGAGTGATATATTTATACCGAAGGCAAGTTCACATGGGGCCGTTGAAGGTCATAAGGTTGTTGTAAAATTAATCACTTTCCCAGAAGGACGTAAGAGTGCGGAAGGGGAAGTCGTGCAAATACTTGGACATAAAAATGATCCAGGTGTTGATATTTTATCAGTCATCCATAAGCATGGTCTGCCAATGGAATTTCCAGCTGAGGTTCTTGAGCAAGCAAACGCTACTCCAGATACGATTGAAGAAAAAGAACTTGAAAATCGCCGTGATTTAAGAAATGAAATGATTGTCACGATTGATGGAGCCGATGCGAAAGACTTAGATGATGCGGTTACGGTGACAAAATTAGAAAATGGGAGTTATAAACTAGGTGTACATATCGCTGATGTTAGTTATTACGTGAAGGAAGAGTCTCCAATTGATCGAGAGGCTGCAGATCGCGGGACCAGTGTATATTTAGTTGATCGAGTTATTCCCATGATTCCTCATCGCTTATCGAATGGAATTTGCTCATTGAATCCACAGGTGAACCGGTTAACTTTATCCTGTGAAATGGAAATTAATGATGCAGGTGAGGTAGTCAGTCATGAAATTTTTCAAAGTGTCATCAAAACAACGGAAAGAATGACTTATTCCGATGTGAATAAAATCTTATTAGAAAAAGATGAAGAACTGGTCAAACGATATGAGCCGTTGGTGCCAATGTTTGAATTAATGAACGAGCTTGCTGATATTCTCCGAAATAAGCGGATGAAGCGTGGAGCTATTGATTTTGATTTTAAAGAAGCAAAGGTTTTAGTCGATGAGGATGGAAAGCCAACGGATGTTGTTCTTCGCGAACGATCTGTTGCAGAACGATTGATTGAAGAATTTATGCTTGCTGCGAATGAAACGGTGGCTGAACATTTTCATTGGTTAGATGTTCCATTTATTTATCGGATTCATGAAGATCCAAAAGAAGATAAGCTAAGAAGATTTTTCGAGTTTATTACGAACTTTGGCTATATTGTAAAAGGTACCGCGAATCATGTACACCCAAGGGCATTGCAAGAGATTATTGAAGAAGTCCAAGGGAAACCGGAAGAAATGGTGGTTTCGACGGTCATGCTTCGTTCGATGCAGCAGGCGAAATATGATCCGGAATGTTTGGGCCATTTCGGGTTATCGACGGAATTCTATACTCATTTCACATCGCCAATTCGCCGCTATCCGGATTTAATTGTGCATCGCTTAATTCGGACTTATTTAATAGAAGGAAAATTAGATCAGACAACACGCGAAAAATGGGGAGCAAGATTACCGGATATTGCCGAGCATTCTTCGAAGATGGAACGCCGTTCAGTTGATGCTGAAAGAGAAACCGATGAGTTGAAGAAAGCAGAATATATGCTGGATAAAATCGGGGAAGAGTATGATGGCATTATTAGCTCCGTGACGAACTTTGGAATGTTTGTCGAGCTAGCGAATACCATTGAAGGCTTAGTTCATGTCAGTTATATGACCGACGATTATTATCGCTATGATGAACGGCATTTTGCGATGATTGGGGAACGGACTGGAAATGTTTTTCGAATTGGAGACGAAATTACTGTTCGTGTCATTAATGTGAATAAGGATGAGCATTCGATTGATTTTGAAATTGTGGGTATGAAAGGCACTCGACGCCGCGAGCGCAATGACGCTCCAAAGGTATTTAAAACGGGAAGCTCAGAGAGAAAACCTCGCAAAGGCTCTTCAACTAAAAAACATGGCAGGGAAGACTCTAAATCAAGTGAAGGAAGCCATGCAAAGAAAAAAAGAAAAAGTAAAAAATCTTATGAAAATGCTCCAGCGGCAAAACGGAAAAAGAAAAGAAGGAAATAAAAAACGAGTGATGACAATCTAGTGCTGTCATCACTCGTTTTTTCCTTATTATAGAGAAGGGTCTGTGGAACAATGACGGAGACCAAACAGATTGTAGGCGGACTTGTTTTTTGATAAACTAAGAGAGCAGAATGGGGGTGTTTCATCATGCCAAAAGGTACAGGGAAAATGATAGCCCAAAATAAGAAGGCCTATCATGATTTTTTTATTGAGGATACATATGAAGCGGGGATTGTGCTGCAAGGTACGGAAATCAAATCGATTCGTGCTGGAAAGGTGAATTTAAAGGATTCTTATGCGAGAATCCATAATGGAGAGGTTTTTCTTTACAGCATGCACATCAGTCCGTATGAGCAGGGAAATCGTTATAACCATGACCCACTTCGGACGAGAAAACTGCTGCTCCATAATCGTGAAATCGCAAAGCTGATTGGTGATACGAAGGAAATTGGCTATTCGCTTGTTCCCTTAAAGCTATATTTAAAAAATGGCTATGCGAAAATTTTATTGGGTCTTGCCAAAGGGAAGAAGAAATATGATAAGCGGGAAGACTTGAAGAGGAAGGAAGCAAAGCGTGATATTGAACGTGCTTTCCGGGAAAGACAAAAGTAAGTACGTCTTACAATAACTTACAATTGAAATTATGAAACAATATGCTATAATAATAAATGTCACAAGCAAGTGAAACAAACTATAGCTCATCTATTTCGAGCATCCAGTTGCGGTTATTCTCATATGGTCGAATGTGTGAAATACCACTTCGAACTTTTCTATAATGGGGACGCTACGGATTCGACAGGGGTAGTTCGAGCTTAGGTTGCGAGTCGAGGGGATCGGCCTCGTTAAAACGTCAAAGCCTATAACTGGCAAAACTAACAATAACTTAGCTTTCGCTGCTTAATAGCGCTTAGGCTGTTCGCCCCTCCATCGTCCATGTGGTAGGGTAGCGGACTCAACTTTAGTGGACTACGCCGGATTCCACCGTCTGAGGATGAAGGAAGAGAACAACCAGACTAGCTGGCTGGACGCCTGTCGATAGGCATAAGGATCAGCGAAAACCTAATATGTCGACTACACTCGTAGAAGCTTAAGTGCCGATACTTTTGGACGTGGGTTCGACTCCCACCGTCTCCACCAAATACATATTTGGTGGTTTTTTATTTATGTGTGAATTTAAGGATATTTTTGCCGTTGTGGCAACGATATACTTAAATATAAAATAGGCAAAAATATACTTAAACTCATTTCTCATTTGGATGATTATTTGTCGCATGTAAGTTATAGACCTCAAGTTACACATTTTTTACGTTATTGGTAAATGGGCCATTTTGAATTATAAAAATCCACGTTACAATGTAAAATTTGATAAAATAAATTCTGGACGTAACTCCTTTTGGATGGAGCGTCTATTTTGATAAATACAGAAGCCTGATTAAGAGCAATATTCATATTGGATAAACCAGTTAAGTTTGTAAATATTACCCAATAAAAATTCAAAGGATTTATATGACCTACTATAACAATTTCTGATATCAATGGAATGTAAATAAGATGACCTCTGTTGAATACGAGATTGCTGAAAAAGTACCTAGCCATCAAAAACAGCTTATAAGAATATCTATAACTAGTGTATAAAGAATGTTGATTTTCAATATATTGTATTGTTTCGTCTTAGCTTTTAATTTAGTTGGACTTTTTCAGTGGCCTCGTTGAATACATAAATCATCTTCATAATGTAGCATAACCTTTTTCAAATTTTCCTTTACACAATGGGCACACTTTAAAATTTGGCTAATCCTATATTACGAACGGTGGCTTTACTTTAACATGGGAAAGCCTTTTCTTATTTAATTAACGGGGCAATAGTTGAGTGGAGCAACATCGGTTATGTTGTTCATACTGATTAAGAATACTATTGATAAAATTCCTTATATATAGGATGTTAAGTCAGTGGTACAATCAATTATTCTTAATCCTTGGTCTTTCTGAAGAATATTAATTAGGACGATAACGCAATAAAAAAGATGATTCCATCCTTTTTATTGTCATTTCTCCTTCTTTAAATTAAGAGTGTTCAGCTGGCTCCTTTTTTAAACCTTCATGATGTTAAAATAGCTTCCTCTTTCCTCACGCATTAACTTTAACATCTGTCCTTTTCTTTACAAAAAGTTTACATTGAAGAGACTTGAATTTAAGGGATCAGTAATATATCATATAAGTAAATAGTTATATGTGTATATAGCGACTAAAGAATGTTTAAAAAGAAATTATTAATAAATAATACTTTATCAAATTACAGTAAAGAAGTTAAAATTCGACTTAATAATAATTTTATTGTTATATGTTTATATGTAATTAAAAAAGAGGTGTATCTAATGAAATCAAAATTACAAATTGAACAAGTTGCCAAGATTTTAAAGTTATTAGGTGACAAAACACGTTTATCCATTATTGCAATTTTGAGAATACGAGAATGCTGTGTTTGTGAATTACTTGAGGTATTTGAAATGAGTCAGCCTTCCATCAGTCAGCATCTTCGCAAATTAAAGGATGCAGGACTTGTTAAAGAAGAACGTAGAGGTCAGTGGGTGTATTATTCATTAAATGCCCATAATGAGCTGTATGTACTTATTGAAGATATTTTGGAATATGTTACTGAACAAGAGGAGCAAATCAAGATGATTGAAAGGAGCAATCCTACACAAAAGTGCGGCAGTTAATTTAAACAATATATATATGGGGAGTGCGAGACATGAGTAATGCAGAAAAAAAACGTCTATCTTTTTTGGATAGATACCTGACACTGTGGATTTTTCTAGCTATGGCAGTTGGAATCGGATTGGGATTTGTCTTTCCAACATTTGCAGACAGTATGGATAAGTTGCAGGTAGGAACCACATCCATTCCACTAGCCATTGGTTTAATATTAATGATGTATCCACCACTGGCTAAAGTTCGTTATGAAGAGATTGGTCGAGTATTTAAAGATGTAAAGGTTCTTTCTTTATCACTAGTGCAAAACTGGATCATTGGACCAATTCTTATGTTTTTGTTAGCCATTATCTTTCTTCCTGATAAACCAGAGTATATGGTTGGTCTCATCATGATTGGTTTAGCCCGTTGTATAGCAATGGTGATTGTATGGAATGATCTTGCAAAAGGAGATACAGAATATGCTGCTGGTTTAGTAGCATTCAACTCCATTTTCCAAGTGCTATTTTATTCAGTTTATGCCTACTTATTTGTGACCGTCATTCCAAAATGGATAGGAATTCAAGGGGCAATAGTCAATATTACAATGGCAGAGGTAGCCAAATCAGTTTTTATCTACTTAGGTGTACCATTTATTGCTGGTATGATTACACGTTTTACATTAGTGAAAGCAAAAGGCAGACAATGGTATGAAAAGGTATTTATTCCAAAGATTAGCCCAATTACATTAATTGCTTTGCTATTTACGATTATTCTTATGTTCTCCTTAAAAGGAGATGTCATTGTCAGCTTGCCATTGGATGTTGTTCGTGTTGCTATTCCATTATTGATTTACTTTGTGGTGATGTTCTTCGTTTCCTTTTTTATGGGGAGAAAAATTGGTGCGGGCTATCCTGTAACGACTACACTTGCCTTTACAGCCGGCAGCAATAACTTTGAATTAGCCATTGCCGTAGCTGTTGGGGTATTTGGAATTCATTCTGGTGCAGCATTTGCAGCCGTCATTGGACCACTTGTAGAAGTACCTGTCATGATTGGGTTAGTCAATGTGGCATTACGATTTAAACGAAAATATTTTAACGAGCAATCCGTATAAACTTTAAAAAAAGGTGGAACGAATCGTGGAAAACAAAAAAAGAATTTACTTTTTATGTACAGGAAATTCTTGCCGTAGCCAAATGGCAGAAGGATGGGCAAAAAAATATTTAAGTGATAAATGGGAAATACGAAGTGCAGGAATTGAAACTCACGGATTAAACCCGAATGCAGTCAAAGCGATGAAAGAAGTTGGGATTGATATTTCTAATCATACATCCGATCTTATCGACCCTGAGTATTTAAACAGTTCTGATTTAGTTGTAACCCTATGTGGTGACGCTGCTGATAAATGCCCTGTTACACCACCAAGCGTAAAACGGGTTCATTGGGGATTTGACGACCCAGCAAAAGCAGAGGGAACAGAAGAAGAAAAATGGGCATTCTTCCAACGAGTGCGTGATGAAATTGAAGCACGTATTAAATGTTTCGCTGAAACAGGAGAATGATTTAGAACTTTTAGCCAAGGAGTTAAACTCTTGGCTTTCTATTTGTTAGTTATATAAGTAAATGCTTATTATTACCTACTAAAAAAATATATGAGGGAGCTGACTAACTTGAAAAAAATACAGATTTTTGATCCTGCTATGTGCTGTTCAACAGGAGTTTGTGGACCTTCTATTGATCCAGAGTTGTTACGTATGTCGTTTATTGTGAGTAATTTGAAGAAACGTAATTATCCTATTGAACGCTTTAATTTGGGAACGGATACGGATGCTTTTATTAACCAAGAGAAGGTAAACAATTTATTGAATGACAAAGGCCCAGATGTATTACCAATCGTCTTAGTAGAAGGAGAAGTAGCATTAACAAATCAGTACCCTTCGAATGAAGAAATGGAAGGATGGACAGGAATTCCTGCTAGTGAATTGACTCAAAAGCCAAAAATACGTTTGTCATTAAAGGAAACTAAAGGAAACTAAAGGGGGCAATTATCATGCAGTGGTTTTCAGAAGAACATTTTCCTACAACGAAATTTCTCTTTTTCACCGGAAAAGGAGGAGTTGGTAAAACATCTGTTGCAAGTTCATTGTCACTTGTTTTAGCAAAGAAAGGACAGAAAGTTCTTTTGATTAGTACAGACCCAGCTTCTAATTTACAAGATGTCTTTGGTCAAACGTTATCTAATGAACCATCGCTTATTCAAGGTACGTCCCATTTGTATGCGTTAAATTTAGATCCAGTGCAAGCTGCATCAGACTACAAAGAACGCGTCATTGCACCCTATAAAGGAAAAATGCCAGATGCGGTACTTGCCACAATGGAAGAACAAATGTCAGGAGCATGTACGGTAGAAATTGCGGCCTTTAACCAATTCTCAACACTCTTAACCGATCAACGAATTACAGATGAATTTGATTTAATTGTTTTTGATACTGCACCAACAGGTCATACGTTACGCCTATTACAATTGCCTACGGCTTGGTCAGGATTTTTAGAAGATAATACGAGTGGTGCTTCATGTTTAGGTCCATTAGCTGGACTAGAAAGTCAAAAGCAGATGTATAATGAAGCCGTTCAAGTACTTTCTGATAGAAATTTAACAACGCTCTTATTGGTAAGCCGTCCAGAAGAAGGACCTTTATTAGAGGCAGCACGCGCCTCTAAAGAGTTGAAGGAGCTTGGAATTGAAAATCAACAAGTAATTGTGAATGGTTTATTTGAACATTCAGCCTTAGAAGATAAGTATGCGAAAGCATTATATGAACGTCAGCAACAAGCGATTCAGGATATCCCAAGCGAAATTAAACAGTATCCGATTTATTATTTACCATTAGCACCGTTTACGATTTTAGGATTAAATCAAATGGATAAGTGGATGTCACATGATTTTGACCTTTTTTTAAAAGAATGTCCACAAGTATTTATTTCGTACCATACGATTCGAGAACTAGTGGATTACTATGCTCAGCACAATCACCGAGTGGTGTTTACAATGGGTAAAGGAGGCGTTGGTAAAACAACAGTAGCTTCTTTAGTTGCTCTTGGATTAGCTGAAAAAGGGAAAAAAGTACATTTAACAACTACCGATCCTGCTGCGCATGTTGCTTGGACATTAGGTGGTAATACATTACATGAAAATTTAACGATTAGTAGTGTAGACCCGAAAAAAGCTGTACAGGATTACAAAGATGAAGTTTTAACAAAGGCTAGTGAGACTATGGATGAAGAAGGTTTGGCTTTTATAAAAGAAGATTTAGAGTCTCCTTGTACAGAAGAAATAGCTGTGTTCCGTGCTTTTGCGGAAGTGGTTGATCAATCGAAAGATCAAATCGTTGTGATTGATACGGCGCCAACAGGACACACATTACTTTTACTAGATGCATCAGAAGCGTATCATAAAGAGATTTCACGTTCTTCAGGCGAAATCCCAGAATCGGTTCGAAACTTATTACCAAAGTTAAGAGACGAGGCTTATACAAGTATAATCATTACGACCTTACCAGAAACAACGCCGGTGTTAGAGGCAAAGCGTTTAGAAGAAGATTTACATCGTGCAGGTATTGCGATTCATTGGTGGGTTATTAATCAAAGCTTCTATGTAACAAGTACTACTGATCCTGTGTTAGTAAAAAAAGCACAAGAAGAACAAGTATGGATTGAAAATGTAAAAGAATTATCACATGGACAGTTTGCGATTATTCCGTGGAGTATTCAAGAACCGAAAGGCATGACAGGTTTACATCAATTACTTCAATTAGACAAATAAGAATATCTTATCATCTAGGAGTTTTTTGATATGTATACGAAAACCAAACATGAGTGGATTTGAAACGAAAAGAAACTCTTCTTTGCGTAGTGCTAGGTGCATTATTAGAAGAGAAAGCAAAACAACCAACTAATGATAAAGAAAAATTACAAGATTTAATGGCTGATGTGAAAAAAAGAGCAACAACTATTGTATGATTAAGGAGGATTTAACCATGAAAATAACTGAACAGGCAAAAGGATACATTCAACAAACTATGAAAGATAACAATGTCAATACACTTCGTTTTTATGGTATTGCGGGCTGCTGTGGAGTGAACTTAGGTGTAGGTTTACAAGAAGCTGAAGAACATGATGTAATTGAACAAATAAATGGAGTACAAATTGCTATTCATCCAGATGTTAAAGATCAACTTAACAATGTAACTATCGATGTGGAAGAACAAGATGGTGAAATGGGTATCATATTAGATGGTTATAACCCTTCATCTTGTTGCTAAATGAGTTGAAAAAAACAACCTTGTCCGATGGTTTTTGAAGGACAAGGTTGTTTTTTACTACTAAAATGGGGATTTTGTTAGATTATAAAAAGGGAACGAACTCGATTTAAAGGGTACCTTTTTATTTTTTATATAAACAATTATTCTTTTTCATTTAACTCTACAAGCTCAAGGATTTTCATTGCAACATTTCTTTCTGTTCCTTTGAATGGATAAGAATGTATATGGATTGCAGGATTAAAATTCAATTCGATGATTGCGTAAGAGGAGTGTTTATCTTCTAAATCTTCGATCATCATATCCACTCCACAAATTTTTGCTCCCACTGCTTGTGATGCTTTAACAGCAATTTGTTTAAATACTTCTGGTATTTGATCTGTTACATCTATACTGTCCCCACCAGTTGAGATGTTTGAATTCTCACGTAAATATTGTAATTTACCTTCAGGAAGCACTGTATTGATTGTAAGACCTTCTTGTTGCAAGAAGAGTTTCATGTTTTCATCTATTTCAATCTTCTCTAACGGAGTTTTGTATCCTTTACCTCTTAGTGGATCTACGTTTTTTTTGCTGATTAGTTGTTGAATTGTAGATATTCCATCTCCAGTAACATTGGCAGGGACTCTATGCAAGACAGCGACTGTTTCATCTCCAATTACCATGAAGCGATATTCTTTTCCTTTAATAAAAGGTTCAATAAGGATAGTGGAATCTTTACTAAAAGCGATTTCTAAACCTTTGATTAAATCTTCTTCATTTGTTCCATTAGGAAAGATTGATATGCCCAAACCAAAATTAGTTGATTTAGGTTTTATCACGAGTGGAACACCTATCCAATTGCTCAGCGATTCCTTTGCAGAATTAATATCAAAAAATTCTTCGCCTTCAGGAACGACTATGTTATTTCTCATAAGTATTTGCTTAGTCACACTTTTATTTTCCATAATCAATACAGTGACATACTGATCTTTACTCGTTTTGGTTGCTTGTTTAATGTATTGTGTATTTTCCTCTTTGGTTAATTCGATAAAATTATCTTTTCGATCTAGAACGTGAAAATGAATACCCCTTTTAATACTTTCTTTCAAAAGTATTTGAGTGGAAAGTTCCATATCTGTATAAGGTTTTAACTTGAAGCGTTCTGAGAAAGCTTCTTTTTTGTGTTTTTCAGCTAGTTCCAAATGAGCTTTTATATAACCTTTTTCTTTGCACAGACTAGCAAGACGATAAGAATAAGTCTTTTGATAGTTAATCATCAATTCCTCTTTTTCTTTAAGAAGATTATAAAAAGGCAGTTCATACTGTTGATTCATTTCTAGAAGGTCATGTAAAATGCTAATACCCCAACTTTGTAATGAAATTGTTGAACCATTTTGAATGAGACTTAATTGCAGATTTTGTCCTTCAATCGCTACTTTTTTGGAGTTTAGTTCACTCTCTAGTTGCCAGTTATCATACAATGTTTCTTCTTTTTCGAGGCAATATAATAAAAATAGATGAATAAAATTCATATCCTCAACAGATAATCCACTCTTTACAAAAGGATTAATATCGATAGTGCGAATTTCTAAATATTCAATACCATTGTTAAATAAATTTTCAGCTGAATATGGGGTTCCTTTACTTTTTAAGCGTATTTGTGAATATAACTCTCTTATATTTTTAATCACACCTTTATCGATATAGGAAGTAATGGAATTCACATATTGATCAATGGAAGAATAATCGAGCGTAATGAATTCTTTGTTTTGGTAACCACAGATACTATTTCTGTATGAGATTGCTTTTTCATTAGAGTACGTTTCCTCTGAAATTTCTTGAAGTGTTTTTACACACTGTTGCTCATATGTTTTATGAATGGTATTAGTGGCACCAAGAAAATAGACTAAGAGCCAATGGTGACGTAAATAGTTACGTGTAAGTTTTAAATATAGTTCTTGTTTAAAATCATGTAGTGACGTTTGCTTTTTAGTTTTGCTATATAAAGTGTGTATTAATTTTTCACCTAAAGAGAAATTGATATGGATACCTGAGATTAACTGTTTTTTCCCTCCGTATTTTTGTTCTAAATACTCACGATAACATTCATCTTTTCCTTGGTTTGAGAAAGTAGCGATTGGAATATCTTTATTTTCTGGTGTAACAGCAGGCATAGATTGTGGCCAAATAAACTCATTATCCAGCTCCAATGCGGCTATGTTATACAAAGAATCTAAAAAATCAATAGCATCACTTGTAGTATGAAATACGGGTGTGACAAGCTCTAATTGACTTTCCGAAAAATCCGTAGTGATATAAGGATTTTCTTTTTTATCGCCGAAAACTTTGGGGTGTGGACTTAAAGAAAGCATACCACTGTCAGTAACACGCAATCCCTCCCTTTCAATCCCGAAGTTAGCATCTAATATTTGCTTATTTGAAAGGTTAGAAAAAAGACTGAATTTCATGTTGGTATTTCCTCCTATATATAACGTTAAATATTACGATCGACAATATGCCTTTTATGAAAGAGGATATAGCGATACTTCACCAAATACCGTTTAATCCGAATATAGGAATAAGGAGTAGTGCTAAAGGTATTCACATAAGCGTAAATACATAAGTTAACAAGGCCCAGTTTATTCTGAGCCTTGTTTTTTAATATTGTAGTCAACAATGATTGGATTTAATTTTCACTTTTGTTTTCTTCTTTAACTGCCTCTATTATAAAGGACGCAACAAAGTCCTCAATATTCTTATCAGGGACCCATGTTTTTAATATTTCTTTGCTGTTATCCTTTGGAGTCATTCGTACGTCTTTGAATCCTGCATTGTGAAGCATGAGTTCTATTTCACCCACATATTCAGCCCCACTAACACATCCTGCAAATAATTCTAAATCCTGTTGTATCTTTTGTGGTAATTTTGCTGTTGCAACAATATCAGAAATAGATAATCTTCCACCAGGCTTAAGAACTCTATATGCTTCTTTAAATACCTGCATTTTATCAAGTGATAGGTTTACTACGCAATTTGATATGATCACATCTACTGATTCATCAGTAACCGGTAAATGTTCGATTTCTCCTAGCCTGAATTCCACATTGGTATAACCTCTTTTTTCTGCATTCTTACGAGCCAACTTAACCATTTCAGGAGTCATATCAACACCTATTACGAATCCAGTTTCACCTACATGCTCTCTTGAGAGGAAGCAATCGATGCCACCTCCACTTCCAAGATCAAGGACTACTTCTCCTTCTTTTAGTGCTGCAATGGCAGTAGGATTCCCACACCCTAATCCCATATTAGCTTCTGATGGCACATTTGAAAGGTCATCTTCTGTATATCCTAATTTGAGTGATATACCCTGTATATCCGTTGTTGTTTCGTTACAACCACAGCTTCCACTGCAGCAATTGCTATTAGAGTTATTTAATGCAATCCCTGTATATTTTTTTTGAATTTGTTCCCTAATTTCTTCTTTTTCCCTCATGGAAATCACCTTCTATATATTTTTTGTTAATTCTAAGGCAATAGATAAAAAAACTGAAAAATACATCTTTTCATGTATAAATCTCTCTAATATTATTTGTGATTTGCAACTATATTCTCAAATGCTGTCCTCCTTTATCTGGGAGGACAGCGTTTACTTTCCGACTTCCTCGTTGCATCGTCTAATAAGTATAGTGAACGGATTACAGTTTCCTTTTCAAAATCACTTAATGAAGAAAATATCTGGTTAAGATAAATATTCATTTCTTGATTAATCTTTTGTTCTGTGGCTTTTCCCTTAGATGTTAGTGATAAAAGATTAACACGGTTATCATTAGGATGTGGAGTCTTTTTAACCAAGTCTCTTTCATTTAGTGTCTTGATCTGTCGGCTGAAGGTCGTGATATCTAAACCTAAAGCTCCAGCAACATCCTGCATGGAAGGCTCATTCTGTCTTGAAATTTCGTATAAGATGTGACTTTGAATGAGACTAATATCATCTCCACAGCAGTCTTCACAGCAACGTTCGTTTAAGAAACCAAATCTTCTTACGATCATTTGGAAAACGTTTCTTAGGTTATTATTTTTCATGTTTTCACCTCTAATTTATTTATACACTATATATTTGTGATTTGCAAGTATTTATACTTTTAAAATACAAATATTTTTTGTATAATAAAGTTAAAAAATTAACGGAGGAGTAACTGTGATATCTAATCTAAAAGTAAGACTTGCGACCAAAAAAGACTTGACGGACATCTTGGACATTTATAACCAAGGTATTGAAGACAGAATTGCTACGTTAGAAGAAAATCCTAAAGACCTGAATTATATGCAAAACTGGTTTGAAAAAGAACATAATCAAAGGTACCTGGTTATGGTTGCGGAGAAAAATGGAGAAATAGTAGGGTGGGCATCTTTAAACCGGTATTCTAACCGTTGCGCTTACAATGGAGTAACAGATCTATCCATATACATAAAAAGATTTCAACGAGGGGTAGGAATTGGCTCTACTCTGTTGAAAGAGATTGAACGAAATGCAAAAATTAATGATTTCAATAAAATAGTTCTATTTACATTTCCTTTTAATGAAATGGGACAATACTTATATAGAAAAATTGGGTATCGAGAAGTTGGTATTTTAAAGAATCAAGGTAAATTAGACAACAAATTTGTCGATGTAATGGTAATGGAGAAGATTTTAATATAAGGAGCACAGCGGATATTCCAATAGTGGATACTTTAAATCTGAAACAAATCGAAGATTCTTTTTAATGGGAATTGTAAAAAGAATCCTTTTTGTTAGAGTGAGCACAAAATGATCAAACTTTTTTTAAAATAGATTCATTTAATCTACCTGTAAAAAAGAGGCATACGAACATATTTTGTTTAAACTTTATTTTAAACCTTCAGCAGTTGTAGATTTGTAGGTCGTAATATTAAAAAAGATCAGCCTTCAAACTTAATGAATTGGAGGACTGGTCTTTTTTGTTTTCATTATATAAATTTGCTTTCCTCTGAAATTAGGGCATTCTTTTTTTGAATTTATCATTACATACAGTTTATGGAAGATTCTTTGAATTTCAATAAACTAATTTAAAAAAAGAAAAGCCTTGTGGGGAAATTCCTTACATTAAGTCAGGGTAATAAATCGCAAGTTTAGTTAAAATCCTGATACCCAATACTAATTATTTTATAGAAAATAAGGATGTAAATAGTTTTCGTTTAAGGGGGGAAAAAAATGTCGGAAAATAAAGTAAAATATGCAATGCTTATTGATTTACGAAAGTGTGTTGCATGTCATGCATGCACAGTTGCATGTAAAAGCGAAAACAATGTTCCACTAGGCTATTTTAGAAATTGGGTTTCAGAAATTGAAAAAGGTAAATTTCCAGATGTATCAAGGTCTCCACTTCCAAGACTATGTAATCATTGTGAAAATGCACCATGTGAAAAAGTTTGCCCAGTTAAAGCAACTTATTATACTGATGATGGTACTGTTCAGATTGATTATGATAAGTGTATTGGATGCGGTTATTGTATTCAGGCTTGTCCATATGATGCTAGATTTATTAATCCTTTACGAAAAACGGCTGAGAAGTGTACATACTGTTATCATAGAATTGCTAAAGGCGAACTTCCTGCTTGTGTATCTACCTGTATTGGTGATGCTCGTGTTTTTGGAGATATCAACGATCCAAAAAGCGAAATTTCAATGATAATCGCCAAAAATAAAGTTGAAGTGTTGAAACCTGAGAAAAATACTCACCCAAAAACATTCTATATTATGCCTGACGAAAAATTAACGAGACCAGATTATTCGGTTATTTTCGGAGGAGAAGAATAATGGATAATATAACTTATCTTTATAATGTGAATCATCATGTTTATTGGGGAATCTTAATTGCCATTTATTTTTTTTATACAGGAATAAGTGCAGGAGCCTTCTTGATTTCTAGCTTGGGAAATGTATTTGGAATTAAAAAATATAAAATGGTTGAAAAAACAGGTGTAATATTATCTATCGTATTTTTAGCAATCGCTCCATTGCACTTAATTGCAGATTTACAGCAACCAGCAAAGTTCTGGCATCTACTAGTAAATATACATTTTACTTCTGCAATGTCATATGGAGTATTTTTACTATTGATATATTTTCTTACTTGTATTATTTATGCATGGTTTATATTTAGAGAGGATCTTGCAAGATATTTAATAGAGAAAAATAATTGGAGATCAAAACTCTATAGTCTCATTATTTTAAAGGATAAACGATTAGACAATAAGACCTTGAATAGAGATGCTGCTTGGAAAAGGCGATTAGGAATTTTCGGAATACTATTAGCATTGCTCCTAGAAGGGTATACGGGATTTCTCTTAGCCGATGTACAAACAAGAGCATTATGGCATAATGCGTTAATGCCATGGATCTTCTTGATGTCTGCCTTGGTATCAGGTACTGGAGTATTTATAGTTGTATTGATGATTGTAGAAAAATCAAAGGTAGGAATGCTTGTACCAGAGGTAAAAAAAGTAATTGTAGATATGACACAACTAATGAAATGGTTTATTGTCATTGACGGTGCTATGTTGATTTCTACTTTCATTACACTTTGGTATGGGAATCAAGAGTCATATGCAGCAGGTTACTTTTTATTAAGGGGAGATGAACAAGTTGGTTTCATCGGAATCGAACTTATTTTGGGTCTGCTAGTACCTTTAATCTTGATGTCACTTCCTAAGATAAAAGAAAGCAATGTTTGTATCGTTATTTCTTCGATTTTAGCGATTATTGGCGTAGTAGCTATGAGAATAAATTTTGTTATTGGAGGGCAAAAGATCCCTTTAACAGGGAACAAAATACTACAGTATCAAATCGAACCATCCCAATTGACAATCGTAATCTCGTTTGCTATAGCAGCATCAATTATTTTAGCTTTCTTCTATTATTTACTACCAATGAATCATAACTATACTCCAAATCATGGTAAAAACAAGAACCAAATAGGTTCTCAGAAAGGAGCGTAAGATTATGAAAACTTCAAGGAGAAGTTTTATTAAAGGTTCAGCAGTACTTGGAACAGCATTGGCTGTTGGTTCTTCTATTAAAGTACTTGCTAGTGATAAAAATAAAGAAATCCCAGATTACATCTCAGGTGCACCAGGTTATGATACCTTGGACACATCAGAGGATGTTGATATTATTTATAGTGTTTGTTTACAATGCCGGTCAGATTGCACGATTAGAGGGAAGGTAAAAAACGGGCAAATATTAAAACTTGATGGCAGTCCTTATAGTATTATGACAATGCCTGAACCTGTTCCTTATGAAACTAATCCAAAAGATGTTGTAAATATACGAGGAAAAATGTGTGCACGGGGGCAAGCTGGGATTCAAACAGCTTATGACCCTATGAGAATAAAACAACCTTTGAAACGCGTTGGCCCACGGGGTTCAGGAAAATGGAAAGCAATTAGTTGGGATGAGGCATTTAAAGAAATAGTTAATGGGGGAGATTTATTTAATGAAGGACAAGTAGATGGGTTTAAGGATGTTTATGATCCAAACACTCCTATTAATCCTAGTGCCCCAGAGCTTGGTCCAAAATCAAACCAATTTACTTTCTTGGCTGGTCGTATTGAAGATGGTAGAAAACAATTTGCAAAGCGATTTGTACAAAATGCATTTGGGTCTATTAATTTCTTTGATCATACAAGTATTTGTGAGATCAGTCATCATATCGCATATACGCAAACAATGCCAGGTAAAAACAATTTTAAACCGGATTTTGCTAACGCACATTATATTATCATGTTCGGGGGTTCTTTATGTGAAGCTAACTTTCCAATGAATAATCTAGCTTATAAGTTAGGTGCGTTTAAAGAAAGGGGCGGTAAACTGATAGATGTTGAGCCCAGATTTTCTGGTACTGCAGCTAAAGCAGATATTTGGTTACCGGTAAAACCCGGTGGTGATGGTGCATTAGCACTAGGAATGCTTAGGTGGATAATTGAAAACAACCGATATGATAAACATTTTTTAGAAAATCCATCAAAAACGGCTGCCAATGCAGATGGTGAATTTTCATGGTCTGATGCGACATATTTAGTTAATTTACAAACACGAAAGTTCTTAAGACCTTCAGAAGTAGGTATTAAGGGGAGCGAAAGTGATTTCGTTGTTATAAATGGTGGGGTTCCCAAATTAAATACTTCTGCTAATCGAGGGGACTTAGAAGGATTATTGGAGATAAACGGAATAAAATGTAAAACATCGTTTACTCTCTTAAAAGAAGAAGTTATGAAACTCTCAATGAAAGAGTATGCTAAGCTTTCAGGAATAAGTGAAAAACAAATTGCACAAACGGCTGAGGAATTTACTTCCTATGGAAAAACAGCTGTTGCTGACTTCTATCGTGGTCCAGTTAAACATACGAATGGTTTCTATAATGGACGCGCTATCATATTGTTAAATGTTTTAATAGGAAACATAGATTGGAAGGGTGGATTATCTGTTGGTGGAGGAAGTCTTCATGAAATGGGTGGTGAAGAAAATACAAAATATGATGTAGTGAACATGCATCCTAATAAATTTACTGCATCAGGTATTCCACTTTCAAGAGAAGGAAAGCATTATGAAGATTCAACAGAATATAAAAAGAACGGTTATCCCGCAAAAAGACCATGGTTCCCGTTTTCTGAAAGTATGTATCAAGAAGTAATTGCAGGTCTTGCGGATGGATATCCATACAAAACAAAAATATTATTCCTTCATATGGGAACCCCTGCTTATACTGCACCAGGTATTAAAAATATTGTCATCAATACATTAAAAGATACAAAAAAAGTACCGCTATTTATCGCGTGTGATATTTTAATTGGGGAAACATCTATGTATGCAGATTATATATTGCCGGATGTTTCGTATCTTGAACAGTGGGATACCCCACATACTGCACCTACTATTGTTTCGGCATTATCAAAAGTTCGTCAGCCAATGACAAAAGTATTTCCTGAAACTAAATCATTAGAGGAAATCCTTATTGCAATTTCAAAAAAAATGAATCTATCAGGATTTGGTGATAATGGATTTGGTTCAGGAATGCCATTAAATAAACCCGAAGATTTTTATTTAAAGTTAGTAGCAAATATAGCGATTGAAGGCGGAGTACCTGGTGATACAGAAGAAGCTAAGATTAAATATGTCTTAGACCGTGGAGGAATATTTGAAAGTCCAGATAAGGCTTATGATGGATCTTATTTAGCTCACAGGTATGAAAATATAACTCGTATTTATTCAGAAGAAGTTGGTTCATCAAGACACAGCATTACTGGAGAGTTCTTCAAAGGGGTTCCAACCTATGAACCTATTAAGGATTTAAAAGGAAATGTAATTGACGATAAGGAGTATCCTTTTACATTAATAACATATAAGATTCCTTTTCATACTCAATCAAGGACAGTTACAAATCCATGGTTAATGGAGATCTTACCTGAAAATTTTGTAGATATGAATGCAGATGATGCCAAAAGGTTAGGTATTAAAAATGGAAATCTAGTTCGTATTGTTTCTGCAACAAATAAAAAAGGTGAAATAGGAAAAGCAAGATTGCTACAAGGAATTAGACCAGGGGTCGTAGCTGTTTCGGGACATTATGGGCACTGGGCTTTAGGTTCTCAAGATGTTGTTGTAAATGGTAAAAAGATAAAAGGGGATAAAATGAGGCAAGGTGGAATTAATCCTAATCCAGTTATGAGATTGGATACTTCGATTGGTAATGTTTGCTTAGAAGATCCTGTTGGTGGCAGTGCTTCATTTAATGACACGAAGATAAAAGTACTAAAGGTTTAGTATAAAATTAGCTCAGATAAAGATAAACTTATATTTTGGTGGGGGTGATTTGCTATGATTACTGAGACTTCACTGGAACTTTCTAAAACTAGAGGAATTGTATACCAATGGATTTCAAATATGATTTTACTGGAACCGAATGAACAGAACTTTCAATTTTTAGTAAGTAATAAGATTATTGATGCAATAAAAAAAATGGTTGAATATACTGTCTATGGAGATAATTTAATTCAAGCAATTGTTGATTGGAGATGTGAACCAGGATTCAAGGAGAAAATGATTGAAGATTTTAATGAACTATTTTGTATTCCTGGGCCAAAATATATTTATCCTTTTGAATCTTGTTATCGTGAAAGACTTGTTGATGATTCGATAGGTAAAATTTATGGATGCACTACTCTAGAAGTCAGCCAAATTTATAAAGTCCTTAGTATAAGATTTAATAAGAAAGAAATCCCAGATCACCTTGGTATTGAGTTATTATTTATGTCAGAACTTTGTTACTTAGAGGGTGCAAATAGTGAAAACAATCAAAAAGTAGATGCACAAAAGCTTTTTGAGTGGCAAAAAGGATTTTTAAATGATCATCTCTTTAAATGGGGATTTGAAGTATTAAAGAATATGGAGGAAAAAGCGGAAACAGATTTTTATCGATCTATTGCACAAATGTCGATTGACTTTTTAGAAGAAGAAAGGTCAATATTCATTTAAAAATTATATTCATAAAGGAGGGACAATATATGAGCTTAGCATTTAAACTATTATCTTCATGGTTGAGCCGTTCTTCCATACATTTTGATGATTCTAGATGTATTAATAATAGAAATAAATATGTGAATTGTACAAAATGTGTGGACGTTTGTCCCTCACCTAAAGCATTAGTAATTCAAGATCAAAAAATATTGTATGATGTGAATTATTGTACAGACTGTAAGAAATGTACATATACATGTAATAGTTCAGTTTTTATAGATATAGATTTAATACAGAAGCTAAAAAATATTAAATATCAAAAAAGTGTAACATTTTCATGTCAAAAAATAGATAAAGAGAAAAAATTTTTCCCCTTAACATGCCTCTTACAGCTTAAATTACCGCACATTCTTTATGCGGCTTTAAAAGATAAAGAAATTAGAATTAAGTATGATAAAAATCTGTGCTATACATGTTCAAATTTTAATGAAAATATAATAGATCATATAAAAAACCTTATTCAGGACGCGAGCAATATTCTCGAAAAAATACAATATCAAAAAAAAATAACGATGATATTTAATAATCAAAATTTGAATTCTGATGAAAAGATATTTTCTCGATCAGACTTTTTTAAATACATCGCTAATAATACTACTAATGCAACATCAGAAGTATTACCAGATTGGAATAAAAAAATTTCCTTAAAAGAGAAGCTTAATAGGAATGAAGAGAATATTTTACTTGAATATTGCTTAAAACAACTACTTAAGGATGTTGATGGTTCGGGGAAAAATTTAATGATAGATTCAAGTTCTATTGGGATTGCTAAAACTAAAATAAATAGTAACTGTGATCTTTGTGGAATTTGTGTTGCTCATTGCCCAACGGGTTCTCTTTTAATTAAAAAAAGTGATAACAAGGTTTTTCTTTCACAACAGTTAATGAATTGTATGGATTGTTTTGCTTGTAAAAAAACTTGTCCGAAAGAGGCAATTGAATTTGAGTATAATGTTTCTGTAAATGATTTGATGAAAGATCAAATTGATTTATATGAAAAGCAGTTATATTTTTGTGAAAAATGTGGTGAGGTTTCACAAAATAAGATATGTGATGAATGTAAAAGAAAAGATAGATTAGAAAATGATATGTTTCAATTCTTTGCATAGAGGAGTGGTCATATGCTATCCAATATTGGAATTCCTGGTTTAATTCTTATATTAGTTTTGGCACTTATAGTGTTCGGGCCAAAAAAATTACCAGAAATAGGGAAGGCCTTTGGACAGACATTAAAAGAATTTAAAAAATCAACACGTGAATTAACGGATGATTTCGAAACAGTAACTAATGAAGAAAAAAATAAACTTTCCTAAGTTTAATCTTTTGAAATATTAATAATTAAATGAATTAGGGAGTCCATATCTAGGATATCCCTATTTTCTGTTTTATTTTCTTAATTACAAATAAGTTGAATAAAATGGAAAGATAGAATTGCATCTTATTTTATTATTTTAAACAAATTTATAACATTTACCGAATAAAAAACAATGTAGATTCTAAGAGAGATATAATATAAATTATCAACTGAACTGTGGTGAGTGGAATGAAAGTACTTCATCTCTTTTTAACAATAAGTTTGATTGTTAGCACTATTTTACTTACTAGTTGTAGTAATAAATCATCAAATGAGGAAGAACTCAGCTTATATTCCGCAAAGAAAACAATTCAAACAAAAGAGCATGATCAAAATGATCATCGATTAAAAATTGGGATTGCTTCTGTTAATTCTCCGCAATTGTCACTTTCTAAATATAATTTATTAATTCGCTATTTGGAGAAAAATTTACATCTAAAAATTGAAGTAATACAGAAACAAACATACAAGGAAATAAATGATATGTTAAAGAACGGGAAAGTTGATTTTGCATTTATATGCTCACTTTCTTATGTTATTGGAATGAAAGAAGGATATTTAGAGGGTGTAGCTGTTCCTGAGATAAATGGCAGTACACTATATCGTTCATACACAATAGTAGGGAAAAATAGTAATTATCATAATATAAAAGATCTCGAAGGAAAGAAGTTTGCCTTCACAGATCCGTATTCTTATTCAGGAAGACTATCCTTATTAATGGAGTTACATACATTAGGGAAAAATCCTGAACAGTTTTTTAGCCATACTTATTATACCTATAGCCACGATAATTCTATAAAATCTGTTGCGTTAGGTATAGTAGATGGTGCAAGTGTTGACGGTCAATTGTATGAGTCGATGAAAACTACGAACCCTGATTTAATTTCTCAGACAAAAATTATTGGATTTGGAGAAGAGTCCGGATCTCCCCCATTTGTATCTTCAAAAGAAGTAAATCAAGAAATTGTAAATAAAGTTCAAGCCATTTTATTTAATTTAGCTGAGACAAATGAAGGTAAAAATATTTTAGGTGAATTAGGTATCGATCGTTATGTTCCTATTCATCAAGAAAATTATAAAACGATTGAGAAATCCCTATATTTATTTGGAGAAAAGCCATGAACAAGATTAATAAAAAAATATATACTGCTCTTTCAGCAGTATCAATTCAATTAAAAATCTATGGTATGGTATTCTTGGTTATTCTACTAGTAACATCTATTAGCCTATTTGTAATTAGAATTTCAATTCAAAATACACTTACAGCACAGATTGAAGATAGGGCAAAATCTATTAGTAGTGATATATCTTCTAGAAGTGTGGATTTGATATTAACAAATAATATTTATGGTATGCAAAGTTTAATTAGTGATACATTAAATAGTTACCATGATATTGAATATATTTTTATTTTAAATGATAAAGGGGAATTAATCGTTCAGTCAAAACCTAATATGCCAATTAGTGAAGAACTGAAAACGGCGAATAAACCTATTATCAAAAATTCAAATGATGAAGTAAATCATACAAAAAAAATTAATAGTGAGAAAGGAATTATATTGGATTCTGCTTCCCCTATACTACAGGGAGGAACTGTTAGAGTTGGATTAAATTATAGTAGTCTTTATGATGCGTTGGATAAAATAACCAATCAACTTATTTTTTCGATGATTGGCCTCCTCATTATATCCGCTTTAATTGTATTTGGGTTAACTAAAATATTAACATATCCAATTAATCAATTAGTTCACCTTACGAACGAAGTATCAAAAGGGAAGCTATCACAAAGAATTCATTCTTCAGCGGATGATGAAATTGGAAAATTGACAAAGTCATTCAATAAAATGTTAGATTCTCTTCAAAAAGTTGAAAAAGAGAAAGAAGAGTATATTGAACAAATAAAAAACCGAAACAAAGAGCTTTCATTACTAAATAATTTATCTAAAAATCTAACAAATGTTAATCAATTAAGAGATATGTTGAGTAAATTTGCTAGTGAGCTTGTTGAATTATTGAACTTGAATAGTGCATATATTGAGGTTGAAATTGAGGGGCAAACAGAAGTTTTTTTTGATCGCAAAGCTTTTTGCAGGAATCTGTATGAAAATCAAAATGTTTGTGCACAGGGGAGCTGTATAAAGGGAGAAGTCAATTATATTCATAATATACCTTTAAAGATGAATAATGGGAAAATAATTGGGAGAATATCAATCTGTTGTGTAAATGAGCTTGGTAATACTTTCATTAATATATTGTCTTCATTAGCTAATCAATTGGCAGTATCAGTAGAGAATTTACAATTATGGAATGAAATTAAAAAGAAAGAAGAAATTCGATTAATGCTATTAGAAAAACTTATCCATGCACAAGAGGATGAGCGAAAGAGGATTGCTAGAGAACTACATGATGAGACGAGCCATTCCTTATCTTCAATGCTTGTAGAGTTAAAAATGTTACAAGAAGGAAGTGAAAAAAGGAAGATAGAAGCAATAGGAAATTTACGTAAGCTCGTACAAGTAGCAATTGAGGAGGTACATCAGTTGGCATGGCAACTTAGACCTAATATTTTAGATAAGTTTGGTTTGAAAGTTGCAATTGAAAGGTATGTAGAGGAATTTAAAAAGGTAAATAATGTTGAAGTGGATTTGGTGATAAGTGGAGAATTAGGAGTCTTAAAGCAGGAAACGGAAACTGCTATTTTTCGTTTGATACAAGAGTCATTAACAAACATCTCAAAATATGCAGGTGCAACTTTTGTTAGTATTATCTTGATTTCAGTAGAAAATCAAGTTTCTATTGTCATTGAAGATGACGGAATTGGATTTGATGTAAAAGAAGTACTTGAAAGAGATCCATCAAAGGAACATTTAGGACTTCTTGGAATGCATGAGAGGATATCAATACTCGATGGAACCCTTGACATAGAATCCGAACCTAAGAAAGGTACAACAATTTTGGCGAAAATTCCTCATGTAAGGAGAGGCGATAATTAATGTCTGTAAATATTATGGTAGTAGATGATCATCCTGTATTCAGATCTGGATTGAAGGCTATTTTATCAAATGAAGATGAATTTCAAATTGTAGGTGAAGCACAGAGCGGAGAGGAGGCAATAATAAAAGTTCAAGAAGTGCAACCAGATATAATTATTATGGATATTAATATGCCGGGAATAGATGGGATAGAAGCAGCAAGAGAAATAAAGAAAAGTTACCCTAAAGTAAAAATTATCTATCTTACAATGTTTTCTGACGAAGCCTTTCTAAAAGAAGGACTAAATGCGGGGGGACAAGGATATGTATTAAAAAAAGCAGTAGATACTGAATTAATATCTGCAATTCATACAGTTGAAAACAATGAACATTATATCTATCCAACCTTAGTTCCTTATTTATATAAAACTACTAAGAAGTATGAAGAAATAAAGAAAGAAAGTAAGGAAATTAATTTAAGTGAACGGGAAAAAGAGGTGTTAAAGTTTATTGCTTTAGGATATACTCAGAAAGAAATTGCAGAAGAGTTATTTATCAGTATTAAAACGGTTGAAACATATAAATCAAGAATTGTTGAAAAAATTGGAGAATCTAAAAGATCAGCATTAGTACGTTATGCAATCAAGCATCAGCTACTTTCAGATCTTTAATAATATTTATAAATTGTTTAAAAAAGGGCTGTATCTTATTGCATGTTCAAGTATCGTCTTCATTTACAAGGATTAAATTTGCACAAAGAAATCTGCTCAATTTGTATTTTTGACAGGTAAAGGTGGGGGAGGAAAAACATTAACAGCATGTGCCACAGCTGTTGCATTAACTGATTACGGCAAATAGGTATTACTAGTCAATACGGATCCTGCTTCCAATCTACAAGATGTATTTGGAGTCGATTTAACAAGCATACCAAAGGCTATTCCTTCAGTTGAAAATTCATGTGCAAGTTAGCAGGTGAAAATGGTGTTACAGGTCTAAAAGTGAAAAATAATAAAACCAAAGAAGAAGAAGTTATTTATACTAATTTTCATAGTTATGGCTCAATTTTTATCTTATTGGTCTTCGTGCTATGTATGGCTTTAGGGATCTTCTCCATTCTAATGTTAAAAGAAAATAAAAAACCTAAATAAAGCTGGAAAAATACTTATTTTTACTTCTATTTTGAGCACTATGGAAACAAAAAAAGAACCGCATTGAATGGTTCTTTAAAATACTTCTAATCAATTATCTTTGCTCAGATTGTGTTCTCTTTGCCCTTATGAGCGTACTTTTACTAATTCCTGTCATATTTTCAACCTCTTTGTAGGAGTTTTTTTCTAGGAGCTTCAAAGCGTGTTCAATTTGCTTTTTACCGAACTTTTTTGGCCTTCCCTCTTTAAAATCTTGACAATTACTTTTCCTTCCTGTGTCCTTTCAACAATCATATCCTTTTCAAACTCGGCAAAGGCTAACATAACACTTAAAATTAAGCCGCCCTGTAGGTGTATCTTCGACTAAATCCATATTTAAGACATGTACTTTTATTCCTCTTTCAAATAGGCCTTTAATAGTTTTTATTCCATCTGTTGTTGTCATGGCAAATCTGCCTATCTTGGTAACAAGTAATGTGTCTCCTTATTTAATTGTTGTAGCAGTTTTTAAATTGTGGTCGCTCTGTTTTTGTTCGAGTGAATTTGTCCGAATAGATTTCTTCACAGCCTTCTTTTTCTAATGCTTGAAGCTGCGATTCTAAATCCTGATGTGATTACTGCCAAGGAAATGTACCAATGTTGACATAATTTTTACCACTAAATGACAATGAATGTATCAGTAAATGAAAGGTGATTACCACCTTACATCCTTTAGATGATTAAGTTTAAAATAAGAACAACTTCAACAATCGGGCCATATTCTTGATTTACACATTTAAAGAAAATTGGTAATGATGAGAAAATTGTGGGGGTTTTCACTTAAACTGAAGTCTCAGAATACTTGAATAGTGGGATGAAGTTTGTTTCAAATCAGGAAATGTTATGAAGATATTGTCTGAAAAAATTAACTACTTTAACTGCTGCAATTCAAATATCTTGTGATAGTCGCTTTTTGAACCCAGTTTTCTCTAAATCAATGGCAACAAAATTTTGATTCTCAAATTCCAATTTGTCGAGTTGGCCGACTCCTATTGCAGGGAGCCGGCCTGCTCTTTTTTGCCAACAGCACAAGTACCTGCCAGTCAAACCAAGAGGGTTTTTCCAATGTCTACTTTAAGGGGTGTACCTCACTCAATATTCGAGAGAGCACACACTTTTGAGATTAAAATGTCACGGAAACCTCCACCAAATCTTGAATACTGCCATCCCGGGCGCTGCGTGTGTACACCATCAAGATACCGCTTTGCGTAGTGGGAGTTTGATCGAATTGAAGCTGTGCGTCGAATAGTCCGAATGCGGGAGCGCCTTGTGAAGCCGTTACGGCCCGTTCTTGCGTAATGATACGCCCCATCGCGTTGCAAATTTGGTAATTGATCGTCGCTTCGAACGCACGAGCCCAGCCCGTCAAACGCTGTCCGGGGGCAATCTTCGTTCCGGGCAAGGGCTGGAACACGACGATATTCGTCGAGGACGGAAGCGGGACGACTAAACGGAGCCCAGGATAAATGACATCAGGCGATAAACCTGGGCGTCTCTGGTTGGCTCGAATCAATTCGCTCATCGTTGTTCCGAAACGGCGGGAGATCTGGAACAGAGTATCTTCCTGCTCTACTTCATACACGAAAGAGGCAACGGACAGCAGTTGGGAGACTCGAAGAATGTCCGGCTGTTGCAATTGGTTGAGTCCAGCCAGCATGTCGACGCTTACGGAGAACCGTTCGGCAATCCGATAGAGCGTATCTCCAGACTGAACTTGGTACAAAACGGAACTTTGCTCCGCCATACCCGGTAATCTCACCAGCAGCACTTGTCCGGGAAAGATTTGGGCGGGCTCGGCAACAGGAAGATATAACGTGTTAATCTGCATCAGCGACTGTACGTTGGTGCCCAATTGATCAGCTATCGAATACAGGGTGTCACCCGGGCGAACGGTATACAGCAGATGGGTGCCTGGTGAAATCGGCATTGACATGCAACTCCTCTTCAAGTAGGTTTCTACCCATCATATGCTGTAATCATCCGCTAACGTGATTAACGCGAACCCCCTCCCTTGTGGCTTTGAAATAAAGTTGAACAGTTTATAAAAAAGTTACACCGTTTTGAAAAAAAGATGCACCGGAATTTCCTATCTCTTTAAAGAAGGAATTTCGGTTTTTCTTGTGAATTAAGAACCTGTTAAGTGATAATAAAGTTATTCCATTAAAGGGCAAGATTGTTGAGTAATACCATCATCATATTTTTCGTAAAAAATGGTTTTGTGATATATGATTCCACTTGATTAAGTCATAGATAAAGTTAATGACACAAATTGTGCATATTAATTTACTAATAGTAAATAATCACATAGAATAATTAAGAAGTAAATAATATAAACAAAGGGAGAATGTTATAAATGTCAAAAACAGTGAAGTCTGTCACATCACCTAAGAAATTTATTTTGGGTCAAAACTTATTAGAAGAATTATCTACATATACAAAGACGTATGGTGACCATGCTTATGTTATTTGTGATGAATTTATTCTGGAACGCGCATATAAAGAAGCTAGTAAATCATTTGAAGATGCTGGGCATAAAAGTGAATTTGTAAAATTTAATTACGAAATTACTCAAGAAGAAATTGATAAACATCGTGAAGCGGTTCGAAATTCAGGTGCAAATGTAATTGTTGGCATTGGTGGTGGAAAAACATTAGATACAGCTAAAGCAACTGCCTATTTTGAGCATTTACCTGTAGTGATTTTCCCAACCATTGCTTCAACAGATGCACCATGTACAGCGCTTTCTGTTATTTACAATACAGATGGTTCATTTGATCGTTACTTATTCTTACCATCGAATCCAGACGTTGTCATAGCTGATACGAATATTTTATCAGCAGCTCCAACACGCTTTTTTGTAGCTGGAATCGGTGATGCTCTTGCTACATATTTTGAAGCACGTGCATGTTACCGTAAAAATGGTGACAATCTAGTAAATTTGAAACCAACTCTTGCTGGATTAGGTTTAGCTAAAATGTGCTATGATACAATCTTAGAATATGGTTTTCAAGCTAAAACCGCAGTTGATCATGGAATATCTACAACAGCTGTTGAAAATACAATTGAAGCAACTATTTACTTAAGTGGTGTTGGCGCTGAATCTGGTGGTTTAGCTGCTGCACATGCTATTCATAACGGAATGACAGCTGTCCCATCACTCCACCATGCACAACACGGTGAAAAAGTAGTATTTGGTTTATTAACACAACTTGTTTTAGAAAGTGCACCAAAAGAGGAATTTGAAACGGTTATTAATTTTATTAAAGAAGTTGGTCTGCCATTAACTTTAAAAGATCTAGGTCTTGACGAATTTAGAGAAGAAGAATGGCGAAAAGTAGCAGAAATAGCATGCGCTGAAGGAGACACAATGGGGAATATGCCTCATCCAGTAACTCCTGATGATGTGTATCAAGCCATTATTGCTGCAAACGCATTAGGAGAATCTTATCATAATTAAGTTTTTTCTTAGGGACACGGGGACAGGTTGAGGCCACTGAAAAAGTCCAACTAGATTAAAAGCTAAGACGAAACAATACAATATATTGAAAATCAACATTCTTTAAATACTAGTTATAGATGTTCCTATTAAGATGTTTTTGATGGCTAGATACTTTTTCAGCAATCTCGGACAGGTTCCTTTTCCATATCTAAGCTAAAGGGCTTGAATGGTGTTTAAATAAGATAGCTTTAAAGAATAACAGGGACTTCTAAAAGTGTTATCCATCGTGCTAGATTTGGCGATAGGTTTTATCATAAAATAAGCAAATGTTTACAAGATTAAGGGAGTCATCTATTACTAAGATGGCTCTTTTTTAAGTTTATGGTTAAGACGAGGTGCTTGTTCCTATGTCCTTCAAAAAGTAAAGCCCTGAAGAGATTTACTCTCTACATGGTTATTTAAATTTAGTTTCCAAGAATACTCTATTGAAATTTTTCAGCGGGACAGGAGACCTATCCGAGACCACTGAAAAACGTCTCCAAATTATTGGAAATACATCAAAATTATAACATAAAAAAGAAAAACCTTGGATTTTGGTATAATAGAATTGTCCAGAAACTATCACCAAATCGGGGGTTTTTCTTTATGCTTAAAGATCATATTCAATTGAATATCTACTCATTATTATACGATAGAATTCCGGAAAATCATATATTAAGAATTTTAAATGAAAACGTTGATTTCAGTTTTATTAATGAATTATTAGAAGACTCCTACTGTAAATATTATGGTAGACCAGCTAAAAATCCGGTATTGATGGTAAAACTTTTAGTCCTTCAATATCTTTATAATCTTTCTGACGCCCGTGTAATTGAAGATGCTTCGTTAAATCTTGCCTACATGTATTTTCTTGGAATAAACCCTGATGATGAATTGCCAGATCCAAGTCTTCTAGCCAAATTCAGAAGATATAAGTTAGATGAGGAAGCAGGCATAACCGTTGATGACATCAACACAGCCATTGTGAAACAATGTGTTGAAATGGGAATCATTAAGGGAACCGGATTAAGTATCGACTCCACTCATTCAGAAGCCAACACCTTCAAGGCAACTCCTGAAAGAGTAATGAAACGATTAGCCAAAAAAATCTTTAAGAATCTGAAAGAAGACAATGGTGAAGTGCCTGAAACTGTCAATCAAGAGATACCGAATTATAAAGAAATCGAAAATCCAAAAGAAGCAAAAGAGACAATGAAAACATATCTAGAAGAAACAATCAAACAAGTCGAAGAAAACGTTGATTTGAATAACCATTCTCGTACGAGGGAAATCATTGAAAGCGCAAAACAAATATTAGTCGACCCCCAATTTATTGAACAAAAAGGGGTACGTTCGATTGTGGATCAGGATGCGCGGGTAGGACACAAGAGTAAAACGGATCACTTTTTTGGATATAAAACGGAATTTATGATGACCACTGAGGAACGCATTATCACAGCTGTAGGAGTAAATAGTGGAGCTTATGTGGATGGAACACAATTCGATGAACTAATGGAACAAACGAAAAAAAGTGGTGTAATGATTAAAGAAGTGTACGGAGATAAAGCCTATTTTAAAAAGTCTATTTTAGACAATATTAAAGAAATAGAAGCTAAGCCATACATACCTGTAAGTGAAATGGCCTATCGTGTAGATGAAGAAAGATACAGCTACAACAAAGATTCAGATGAGTGGTTTTGTGATCAGGGAAATCAAACCGTTAAAAAGGTTCATAAGGTACGTAAGAATGGAAAACAAACTTATCGATATTATTTTGAAAAGGAAAAATGCAGAAGCTGTCCTTTAAGAGAGCAGTGTATAAATGGAAAAAACGTAGGGAAAATATTGGAGGTAGGAGTTAATACCCCAGAATTCTATCAATATAGTCAAGAACAAAAAACGGATGAGTTCAAAGAAAAATACAAAAATAGAGCTTGTCATGAATGGAAAAACGGGGAAATGAAAAACTTCCACGGGCTAGATCGTGCCAGAGGGTACGGTCTAAAAAGCATGTCCATACAAGCGAAATTAACAGTATTGGCCGTAAATTTAAAGAGGATAGCGAGTATCCTATCCTCTTTAAAGCAGTCATCTACTCAATTAACTTACATTTATTTCAAAAATACAGACAAAAGTCTCCATTTCCCAGTTGTAATCAGGGAACGGAGCCTTTTTAGTCCTCAAACAAGGGTACTTTTTCAGTGGTCTCGACCTATCCTTATGTCCCAAATTATTGTATATTAACCACATAAAAATCTAAATTTACAGTCTCACCATCACTATCATATACTCCATAAGATAATATCCCATTAGTAAAGATCGGTTTAGATAATTCCATTTTAGAACTAGTTATCGAGCCAGCTATTCCCTTTTTTAAATCAAGTATATATATATCACTCATTCCAGAACGAAATATAATAGTATTAGCGTTAATAAAAATAGGAGTATCTAATGGTATAGGTTCATCAGCAACAAATGACATGAGCTCATTTGGTTTCTTTTTGTTATAAATGTTAACTAATCTATCTTCTGTGTAAACTACATAATTATTTTTAAACGAGAAATCAATAATTCTATCTTCTTTTGCAATTTTTGTAAATTCCTCCCTTTTTTCGATTGGCTCTGTTAAATTTTAATGTTGATTATTCCTAAAAATTAAAGGAAATCCTAATTATTTAGTTTCCTTAATTCTTGTTCAACTAAACCAGCTAATAGGATGTCAATATTTTTCATTAAAATTCTATAAAAATAAATGCTATACTAAAAATGCTCATGCCAAATAACCTTCCTCAATCCTATTGGAAGGTTTTTCATTAGTTACTTAATTGTATCTCTCAAGCCAAATCAAGGAAAGTTTCTTTGCTTTTTAGTAAGGCAAAAATCCAATGAACAAGTTTGTTTGTACAGGCTATCATAGCTACTTTAAAAGGCTTTCCTTCTTCTCGCTTTTTATCATAGAACGCTTTAAGTTTCTTATTGCGAGAACCTCTTATCCCACAGAGAACAGCCATATATAAGGCATGACGCAATCTGCTTGAACCTCTCTTGGTAATCCGATTTATTGTCGCTGTAAATTTACCTGAAGAATGTACACTTGGATCAATTCCAGAGAAAGCAGCCAGTTTTTTAGGATGATTAAACCGTTCAATTTCTCCAATTTCGGAAATAATCGTTGCCGCGATTTTTTCTCCGATGCCAGGGATTGACTGGATAATCTTATATTCTTCTATTTCTCCTGCAAGGGCATCTATTTGATCATCTAACTTTGCTAGATGCTCTTGGTATTGGAGAAGCATTTGGATATACATTTCAAGGCTTATCAAATGACTTTGATACAATGTGCTCTTAAATGGATTGCGTTTCGCTGCTTCAAGGAGCTTCTTTGCTCTGTCCCTAGCCCAACGCTCTGAACGACTCAAACATAAACTTGAAATCTTTTCTGTTAATCTAGTTTCTCCAGCTTGTAACACAGATTCTGAAGTACTAAATTCCAACAGTAAATTTAAAGACACTTTAGAATACGTATCTCCAAATACCCCTTTGTATTCAGGAAATACCTGATCAAGAATCGCATGGAACTGTAATTTAGCTTGAACATATAGACCAGTAATTGTTTCATGCTGTCTTGTAAGATTACGAAGGTTTAAAAGTTGGATTCCCCTTTTCTTATACGGCTCAAAATCTTCTTTGTAAAACAGTTCACACAAACGAAATGCATCTATTTCATCCGTCTTTACTTTTCGTAAACTTGACTTTTTAGCGTTATAAGAAAGTAACGGATTAACCAGAATATACACGTAATTCTGTTCATCTAAAAATTGAATTACAGGTATGTGGTAATGCCCCGTGGATTCTAATATAATTGTTGGCTCAACCTTAGACTCCTTCTCCACCTCCTCTAAAAAGCGAAGTAAATTTGTTAATTCCTCAGTAGTGTGAGATACAGTAAAACTTTTTCCATATGGCTTTCCTCTATCTAAAAATGCTTGAACCTGACTTTCCCCTTTTGAAACATCCAGACCAACTACTGGATTCATTTTTTATCTCTTCCTCTCCATTTATTTGCCAGTAACCCCTATTCCTCCATGCAGTATCATAGCTTCGCTTGTTATACGAGATCATTGTCCCAACCAGCCTCAAACATGTTTCTCCAAGTAGGGGGCGGACAGTTTAGTTGACGGGATCTTTGTCCCACGCACCCGTACGTCCTACCCTGGCTACTGATATAATAGATTCTATTAAAAAAAGGTCAACCAGTAAAAACTGGTTAACCATATAATACGAACACACCCGTAAATTAGTGTTTTTCAAGATGAAGTACAGAAGAATTCATTTGTAAATTCCATAATTAAAGCGTAAACACTAAGGCTTATAGGCGAAAAATTTACAATTAAAGCAAAAATTCGTTTAACTAAATTTTCTTTACTGAACATTGAAATAATGCTTAGAGGAATACCAATCAAAGAACTATAAAACACAATTAATGTGAAGGGACGTAATATAGAATCCAAGCTATCGTTCGACGTTATAGAGGATAAATATAAGGAAATCGGGAAAACAATAATCGTAGACAATGCTATATAAAACGAAATTTTAGTGAATACCTTTAAATTTTTCCTTTCCAAAAAAACTCGCCTCCTTAATAAATTCAACTAAACTGCCTGTGAACAGTAACTACACTTTGAATTTTGACAGTCGTAAACTGTCATATGTGTCCGTCATTTCATATACAAATGATGTTAATAGGAATTCTTTTATACCTCCTTTAGGCGAACAACAAAAAAGTTGCTGTTCCTCATGTAATTTGAAGTGAATACGACTTGATACATTTCTATTAAACTAGATTATTCAAGTAATGCACAAATCCTTATTCCCTTACACAATCCTAAAAAGTGTAGTTTAGGTGAATGGAAAAATAGCCTATATTTACCTTGCATTATAATTCTCTAACAGTATAGTAAAAGTAACTTGTTTATTTTTCACTAGATATCATGACATATTTCGACTTTATACATGGAGGACACGATACATGGGTGACGAAATCAAAATACAATACGCTGATGTGGAACAAGTCCTTTCAAAGGTAAACGCCTCATCTAATGCGTTTCAAACAACCCTACCTACTTCTATTGGTAAGCATAATATACTTAATTTAGTTAGAGTAATCAACCGAATCAAACAATCTTTGCAGCAAGTAAATGAATCATACAAATCATTATTACTCTCTAATAAAGAAGCAACGGACCATGCAATACAATCAATGCGTAAAATAGATGATCAACTTTCATCTACTATAAAAGCACTAAAATAGGGAGAGAAGTCCAAAATGAAAATAGTAGAAGTGGACTCACTAACTTCAGGTTACATAATGATCAGTTCCTTCAAAAAGTGGATCATGCAAAACAAAAGATCAATCAAACCATTGAACAAGTATACACCTTTGATTATCAAACAACAGGTATGCTTACACCTATAGAACAAAACATTCAACAAATGCAAACTTATATACAAGACATACAATCTAGGTTTTAAAACAGCTCAATTAAGGTAGATACATATACTAAAGAAACAATTACTCCTATATATAACTCTCTTGATGTATTCAAAAAATATGAAAAGGATTTAAGAAATGGGACAAATTCAAAGTAATTTTCAAAAGGCAGAGCAAATTGCTACGCAAATGGGGACGGCATCTGATGCAGTTCAAAGTGCAACAAATAAAGTCATAACTAAGTCAGAACGTACAACGTTGTCTGCTAACGCCAAAGCACAAGAAGCCAATCAACAAGCTTTAGATTTAACTAAACAATTTTATATGGCCTTTCAACAAGGGGTTAACAACATTCATTCTGTAGCCCAAGAGTTTGTGCGTATAGATAACGAACTCCAAAAGAATTTTAGTCAGTCTCCTTTCATGAAAGCTCCTTTAGTCGATATGACAATCTACGCGAACGAGAAAAAATAGGAGGGAAAAGATGAAGCATGATCTCGAAAAACAGTACAATCAACTGAATCACAAATTAAGAAGTCTATCCGAAGAACAACATCAAAATCAACGGGCGATTCAAAGACAAGAACAAACGGAAGCAGATTTTTATGAATGGAAAAGTCGAAGCAGCCGTTTGTTTGACCGCATTTTAGAAACTTGGCACAAAGATAGAAAACTAGGGCAGTTCTTTCACAATATGCGTCAAGATGTACAACAAATCGAACGAAAACTCACCTATGAATTGGAAGACAAAGAAGAAACGTTGCTAAAAGAGAAAGAATATCTGAGTGATTTAGAAAATGACCTTTGCTATCAAAAGCAAAATCTAGCACGGGAGATAAATTCATGAGTTTAGATATGTACCTAGGGGAAGTACAAACTCAAACAAAAAGTATGAATGATATGTGTATCGCCACTATTCAAGGTATGGAACAAGTCATCAATTCCATTGACGCTTTTGTATGTGATGTAGTTCTTCAAGGAAAAGCCTATGATAGTGCAAAAACATTCTTTGCACAAACTTATCGTCCTTTAGCTCAAGGGATTATTTACTTGTGTGAAGAATTAATTCGCCAAAACGATGCCTTTCCAAATAATTTTCAATCACAAGTCTCTTCAACAGATGTTATCGAACAAAAAGTACTAGAACAAATTAAAGAGCTTGAGCAAATGATAGCAGCGATGGAGGCAATGAGTGAAAACATGCCGGGCGCGCAAGCGATGACACAGATTTATTATGCTATGAAACAGAAGCTTGAAGAACTGTTAATACATCTGCATGAATTCAATCAAACATCTAGCAGTAATTATGATATGGCACTTCAACTAGTCGCTAGTATCACTAAAGGTCTTGCGGAAGTTCAAAGTGGAAAAGGTTTTTCTGCCTCCAGTGGTACATTTAGTACTCAAGGACTGAACATGGAGTGGACTACACCTATTCAAAAAATTGCAGAAGAGAAAGTACGTGAAGCTGATAAATTTAAGGATGACAGTCTGTTTGAAGAAGAATCGGTTGAAAAAACCAACCCAGAGAAATTTTTGAGTGGCGTTTGGGATGGTTCAGGGCAAGCTGTTGGAGATACGATAGAGGGTATAGTAGCACTTGGTAAATGGGAAACGTGGGAGAATATGGGGTATGCAGTTACTCATTTAGACGAAGCGTTACCTGCTACGTGGAATGTATTGTCAGATTCATTTATTAATGATGTGATAAATGGTGATTTAGAAAGTGGTACAAGGTGGTTTAGTTATACCTTAACGCAGATAGGATTAGGATTGATTGGTGGAAAAGGTCTCGACAAAGTTTCTAAACTTGCTAAAGGTACAAATTTCACGGCGAAGTCTGCTAAATATATTCCGAATATTTATAATAATCCAGAGCCGGCACTGGCTGGGGTTCAAGCTGTTTCAAAACCTGTACCTTATAATGTGATCGATGACAATAAACTTTTATCCCAGATAAATTCGGAGGTCGATAAGGTTTATGGGAGCGGTAAGGGTACTACTAAACCTTTACAAAATCACCACTATGCAACAAATAAAAGTAAGAAATACACTCTTCAAATGGAGAATATAACAAAAAAGTATGGTTTAGATTTAGATGATGAATGGAATAAGGAATTATTACCTCATCAAGGGAGACATCCAAATGCATATCATGATTATGTATTAGATAAACTGAGTACTTATGATAGATTAGCTAAAGGAGATAGGGAGAAATTTCTTAAATTGTATGAAGGGTTAAAGCAGGAAGTAAGGGATAATCCAGATATGCTATATAAAGAATATTGGAGGTCAAAATGAAATATTTTAAACTAATTTTAGATGACAGCAACGATGATGATGTAGTTGTTCATTGTGAGGATACACATGGATTTGAACAGTATGAGTTAAAGGAAGGGAATTTTTTAGAAAATTGGAATGACAATATCACTTTTTATTTTAATCTACATGATGGAAATAGATTTACTGACTATTTAGCAAATAATTTAGGCTGGTTCATTGTATCAAAAAAGTTTAAGGATTTAATAAAAAAAATTGAAGAAGATGTCCAATTTCTACCTGTAAATGTTGTTGATTTTGAAAGTAAATATAAAATAGAGAATGATGAATATTTTGTTGCAAATGTATTAGGGATAGTTGACGCATTAAACCTAGAAAACTCTGATTATAGTGTTTTGGATTTAGACGGTGAAAAAATATATTCTGTAAGAAAATATGCAGTATCAGAGGACAAAATTAATAACAAAAATTTATTCAAATTAAAGGGAGATGAAATTCCATTATTCGTGTCAGAAACTTTTAAGCAATTAGTTGAAGAAAGTAATATTACTGGTTGTGAATTTCTAGAAATAAGAAATATCTAATAATTTTTCATGAAACCTGGGAGTGTAATATTAACTGTGTAAGTAAGGAATGCGTACGATTCCTTACTCACACAGTTTTTTTGTTTGATAGAATAATAAGTATAAAGCTAAAGGAGTGTTTTCAATGGGAAAATTGAAAAGAGATCCAAACTCCGTAGAATTAGCTAACAAGATTATCGAACAGTACCAAC
>NZ_JBHKFI010000018.1:0-102639 GCF_042263505.1 Cytobacillus sp. Hz8
AACAAATGGAATGGTGGCCATATTCAACAATGGGCTATGGTGATGAATCAACTACTCCTTCATGACCATCTTAAAGATCGTGTGTTAAGGTACTTAGAATAACTTACACACTTTAATTGACAAGCCCATGCAGTCCGCGAAAGTTCCTCCAGAAGTATTGTGATTCCCTATTCTCTGCAATAAAAAGACCTGCCAATCAATCAGCAGGTTCAATATCATAATACAAATGTTCTTTTAAGGATTTTTCTAATAATTGTTCCCGAATAGACATGGGTTTTACATATACTTTCTTTGCAAATGCTACACCAAAGCACTTCTCTACTTCCTTCTTTGAAATATGGGTCATGCTGGTGATACCAGACTTTTTTAATCTCTCTACACGTTTTTCTGCTTCCAATAGAATTTGGTGATTAAGAACAGGAATGCTAAAAAAATTAACCAACCTAAATTCATTTCTCCCTCCCCTGATAGCTTGAGCTACACTCATTAAGCTATTAGGAGCATCCTCATCTTTTAGCTTTTTTATCAATCCTAATACTGTGAACATGTTAATTGCCCTGCTACATATCGTTTGGTCTCTGCCCACAATCTTTTCCATATGCGTAGTGGATTGAAAAAAGATACTTTCACCTTTAAAACTCTGCTCCTTTTCCAAGATATGCTTAACTCCCCAATCGTTGAGATGTTCCAGCAAGTGCAAATAACTTTTAATGAAATCAAATAAATTCGGAAAATCTCTTTGTATCTCAACATCTGCACGTTGGATGATATCCATATTTTTTTCATATTTTTTCTCTTGCAAGATTTCCCACTGTCTCTCTGAATAAACGATACCTAAATCGGAAGCCAATCTTCTTCTCGCATTATTCATGCTATAAACAGAACCAATTTCAGCTCCTTCATGTACTTCAATCAAGTCAAAGATATTTAATCCATGAACAGTATGCTTTTCTTCATCTTTAGAGTAATATCTATAGACACCTTTATCATCTTGCTTTATCCATGCTTTATTTCCTTCAATAAATATACATTCCTTCGTTTCATTGATATCCCAATCCTGTAACCCCTTAAAATAAAATCGGAAATCCAAGGTCTGCATGTACTCCATAAATTCTTTGTGCTTGGTAATCTTCTCTGGAATTGTTATCTTATGCTCTGCTATACTATTGGTAGTGGTTAATATTTCAAGATTATTACTTTGAAAAAGTCCTTTTGCGAGAAGGATTTTTTCATTCTTTCCAGGTTTTACATATTTTGTTTGAATTCCTTCTTCTATCTTTTGGTCTTCCAGATGTTTTAATTTATAAACAGCATTTCTGATTTCCTCTCCAGTTGCACCCTCAGCTTCCATTTTGTTTTTTAGCCTATCAATCCTTTTCTGTTTCCTAAACTGCTTTTCCTTTATCTTACTACTGCTTATTCCTGGTTTTAAATCTGTTGAATCTCTTTGCTTCATTACTTTTCACCATTTTTAGAGGCTTTCAATCTTGCAAACATAGCATCAAACTGTGCAACTGTTTTATTAACATGTTCTACTCTTTCCTGATGATTGTAGGCAGAAGCTATTTGCTCTCGATTTATCTTATCGTTTTTATTGCTTTCCATATTGCTCATATTCTTTTCAGTTTCAGTAAATGGTTTCATATCAAAAACCCTCCTTCTTAGATGTTATTGTTTTTATAATATAATTTCATTTTACCTCTGTGGTTCATTATTGCCTATAGTAGAACGGTTCTATTGCGTTTGACTATTTTATCACCCAAACGATACGAAGAAGATTATTTCCATGTATCCATCTGCAATTTTGCCAAAATAAAAAGAGCCTTAATGGCTCAATTATCGGATAACACTAAATAAATATTTGGATTTTCCCAAAATTATCAATTCACTTCATTTCTTTTTGCTGAATGCTGATATGATAGCATCTACATTTGAATATGCACGTTCAGGCATTTCATCCCAAAACGTTTCTGTTGCTTCTACATAGCTTCTAAAGTCTTGTTCCTCCACCATAAGGGAGTATGAATCTAACAATACTGCACCTGCAAGTTCCAATGTATCTGTCCCTTTTATAATATCGAGTTCAAAATAATCTGGTCTAATCTTTCTAAGTTTCCTGGCTGATTCGCCATCACCATGTTTGATTGTATTGACCAGTAGCCTCATTTCTCTTATCTTATTCCATGATGCAATCTCTTCAAATGTAACACCATGTAACTCAAAAATCTTCTTTGCATCACCGAACGATAAGGAATTATTTTGAATATGTAAAAAGTGACGCAACTCTGTCAAAGTAAACTTGATTAATTGCTGTTCCCATATTTGACAAAGCAATGAAACCGACATTAATAGATGATTCTTCTTCATGGTATCCAAAAGCTCGTAAAGTTGTATCCCTTCATCATTTGCAAAATCTGCAACTGTGGCGGGGTCAGTATTTTCGTCTGCTGGAAAGTTATTATAGATGGAATCAGCGTATTCGGTAGCCTCTTTCTCAATGTCGCCAAATGGCGGTATCGTTCGGTTGTAATATTCCGCAACCATAGATAACTCTTTTTTATACCTATCCATTAATGGCTTCCAAAAGTAGAGTTGGGTATCCTTCATCTTTACCACTCCTCTCTATTTGCAATCCTTTCATAAATCCAATAATACAGTCTGGAATGAACGTAATCTATTTCCTTCTGCATGTGCTTGAAGTCAATTCCAAAACTTTCTTTCCCATTACCATACTGATACTCTTCTAAATTTTTATCATACGGATATCTGAAAGTCATAGAACTGTCATCAGTATTGTGTAGCTCCATAATTAATTTGCCAATTTTTTTCAGTTCATTCTTTGCCTGTTGATTATCTAAAAAACCATAATTATTTCTTATCTCATTATTTACTTTTGACCACAAGCTATCTAAGCTATGTCCTTCAAGTTTTTCCTTGATTTTTTCGTAATCGACACCATTATCAAGATAAACTTTATAAAGAATTGCTTTTAAACATAACTCAATTGAATGTCGGTAAAGAAATAAAGCTGGATTTATAATACTATCAACAATATGCCCTCGGTTCTCACCAACATCATTTATTAATTTGTCAGCAGAATCCTTAAATTGAACGGAGTACAAGGCAAATTGTTCATCAAATTTCCTCATTGATTTTTGCCAGTTTTGGTAAGCGTTCTTATAGATATCTGGATTTGATTTAAAAATCATTTTTCCCCTCACCCTTGCTCTTCATATTCTTCATCACGAAACATATCTGTATGGTCAATATTTTCAAATTCAATCATTTCAACACTAAGATAGTCTGGTTCATTCCCTTCAATATACTTTCTTAAAGAGAAATTATCGACAGCCAATTCCTTTTCGATATCCACTGGAAGCAAAAAGACTATATTTTCCGTAACCTTAACCATATCAGTAGCATAACTTTCAAATTTTTCATCTAAATCATCATGAACAGGGTTATATGTATAAATATCTACTTCCATTTCCACATCAACATCTACTGAAACGGAAATGGTGTCGCCAAATATATCAACTTCACTTAAACGAATATCACTAATATTTCCATATAGTAAAGGGTCAACGTAACCTGGCATAAAATAATCTTCATGTATCCCATTCGGTTGCATATTGGAAAGAAAACTATAAGTTTCGGATAAAATTTCTTCTGCAAAATATTGATTAATCAACTCTTCTGCGATACCATCTTCCAATTGTTCTACCACCTTATCAAATAACTCACTCGATAAGATTTTTGAATGTAAATCTTTAAACAATTTCTTTATCTGTTCATCATTATGGGCGAGAAAATCATGTATATTTTTATATGCAGTTATTTTGTTATTCTTAATAATTTCGGGATGAAGTGGATAAGGCATTTCTTTTGGACTGCTTTTAGAGCCAATTTTGCCAAATTCCTTTGTGTTATTAGAAATAAAATAGCAGTCTTCTAACTTATTATTCTCTGCAAACCGTTGATAAGAATACCAAATAATCGCATCTCTTATCGCCTTATTTACGGTTTTTACATTTTGACCTTTGTTATTCGTAATGTTACCTTGCTTAATAAACGGACTTTTCTCATACATGTCAGCTTCAATGATATCTTCTAATACATCCCCATCATACTCAATAATTTCGATTTGGCTGTCGTCTTGGAAAAAATTATACTGCTTATGGAAATCATCTAAAAAATCATCCAGTTTTATATCAATAACAAACTTTTGAGCTGTCTTATCTAAAAAAGGACTTAATTTAACCATTGATTCATTGGCCGCTTTCAGTTGTTGCTCAATAAAAACCTTATGTGCTCTAAAAAGTTCGGAATATACAGCTTTGCATATGTAGATTTTTACATCATCATGTTTTGCAAGGTTTAGTAGAATTCTATTTTTCCCCTTTTTAAAGAATGGGTCATAATATATGGCATTCGTATCCAAAAAGATATTCATGTTACTCTCCCTATTTTTCAATGTGCCATTATAAAAATCTGCTGGAGAAGTTGTTCCCCAGCAGTTACAGCAATTCTATATTAGCTTACTCCTAATGCTTTAAATACCGAATCTATCGGGTCGGAATAAAATATCGGCTGAACTTTTATCAGAAGCTCTGGCGGAACTGTTTGCAAATCTACAACGGAAGAAGCAGGGATTAATACTTTTTTCGCTCCAGCATCCACACACACTTGAAGCATATTAGCAAACTCTTCAACCTTAGAGATAGTTCCTCCAACCGTCATATTTCCTAATACAACCATACTTTCCTGGACTGGTTTTTCCAAAGCTCCTGAGCATAATCCAATAAGCTCCGCAATTGCCAAAGCATCTGTTAATCCTATCCCCTGCATGTCACTGATATGCATCAGATAATCCTTTGTTTTCGTGCTGATTGAACCACTAATGCTCTTACAGTTGGCAGTGAAATATCTAAACGCTGTATCCAAACTTTCTTTAGCTCCCCGATGTGAAGCAATACCCGATTTTTCAAATTTACCAGTACCAGAAACAACTTGGTTTTCGAGCTTATAGACTCCAATCATTCCAGAGTTTCCATGACCTACTGTATAAACATGTCCTGGTCTTCCTAATCCCTCTGGAATTAATTTGCCTCCACCTTGTTCTGGAACGGATACGTACTCTTCTTGCATGGATTCTTTATCAATATACGAGAAGTTAATATCGTAAAATTCCATACCGCCAATTTTTTTTAATTGCTCTTTTACTCTTCTTCTTCCTTCAAGAGCATAAGCAAGGATTTCTTCAATATCTTCTTTCGTATATTCTCCATGTGGGAATATCAGTTTAACAAGTCCAGAGACCGTTTTACGTACCGCTATAACATCACGTTGGTTCAAATTATTGCCCAACTTAAAATATTTATCTATGGAATCAGCAAAGGAACGCTTTCTCATTTCTCGGAAAAATTCAGCTAAATAATCAACAATGAATCCGTACTTATCTGTAAAGAATTCTGGTCTCATTTTAGGGATTTCCCAACCTGGGATATAATAGTGCATTCTATCAAAGAAGGCACTGTCGTTTGCCATTTCTTCTGGAAACGGAGCAAATAAGTGTGACGTTTTGATTAGTGAATCCAAGCTCTGATTTATGTTCCCAACAAATATCATGGATGCAGAAGCATTCTTTTCTTCTTTTCCCCTTGCAAAAGAGCCAGATGCCATATAATCCTTCATAATTTGGATTCCGTCTTTATCTTTAAATCGAATTCCAGCCACTTCATCAAAAGCAACCACATCCCACATTCCTACAAGACCAACCTTTTTCGTAGACATATTATAAAAGAGATTGGCTACTGTTGATTGTCCTCCAGAAACTAAAATGGAGTTTGGCGATATTTCTTTATAAACATGCGACTTACCTGTTCCCCTTGGACCAAGTTCACACGCATTAAAATTATTCTCAACCAAAGGGACAAGTCTCAATAGAAGATGCCATTTTACCCTATCCTCTAATTGTGTTGATTCCATCCCTGTAGAGCGAATAAGAATATCTATCCACTCTTGTTTGGTGAAGTTTTTCCTTCCTTCAAAGACCTCATTCAAATCCATATTGGGCATTTGGATGGGCTTTAAGCTACTGATACTAAATGGATTCATATTTTTAACTTCTTCATCGTAGAAATAATCCATTTTTAAAATACACCATATCCCACCTGCAAGAAGTTTATCGTACTCTTTTACATAATTGGCTGAGATTGGCACACCCTTTAACCCAAGGTTAGAAAACTCTGCTTCATATGTATCTATCTTGGCGTTTAAGGTTACATTCACCTTATCAATAATGGTGTATTGTCCTTGTTCACGTATCCTTGATTTGATTTTTTCGGCTTCATCAGGTCTTACAAAGTTATCAGCAAGAATTTTTTTGACCCTCTCTACGCCTTCACTAATGCTTTCTTCATCATCTGTGGCCGCATACATACCTAAAAGATACTCAAGCACATATACAGGGACATTAGCACCTTCTTTTATGAGCTTGGTTAAATCTTTTCTTACTACCCTCCCAGCAAAAAAGGAGTTTAATTTTTTGTCCAAGTCAATGCTATTTTCCTCACTCAATAGCTCCATGCAACTTCACCACCTTTATTAAAAGTCAAAATCACTGACAATTCCTAAGTTTATTTGGAAAGGGATTTTTTCTATAATGACATCTGTTTCACTATCTTTGATAATCAAATAATAGTATTTGTTTTTATCATATTGCTGTGATTTAAGAGCAAATTTCACTCTAAATGTTCTTTCATCTGGTTTATCTGTCTGCTTGTCCCCAATGATGGTTTCTTCATTAGAAATTAATGCATCATTCTCGTCAGCCATATAGATGTTTACTGTTCTCGGAACTACCTTATCTTCCACTTTCTCCGTTTGGAAGAAGGTAAGATTAAATAGACTGTTGGTAATTTTCCTTACAGTATTAGTCAATTTTATATCGACCTTTTCAATTTCTTTACTATTCGACTGACCTCTTCTAACATTTTTAAATTGAATAACAGGAACAACGACTTCTTGAAGACTTGCCCCACCATGAACGAAATTAGCTCCGCTTCCTTGTGTTTTAAATCGTATTGTGGAATTTGGCATATACACCGTCAATGAACTATCATTACCAATAACATAATCCATACTAAAATTTAATAGCCCTTTAATTTCCTTTTGCTCTTTTGATAGTAGGTATCTTCTCTTAACCTCTATGGATGAAATATCTTCTCTTTCAATTTTGTCGCTTTCCTCTAACGAATCTCTCTGATAGATAAATCCATGGTCGGCTGTGATAAATATGTTTGTCCCACTTAAATCATCTTTAATAACTTTAACTAAATTATATAATTCCTCTATCGCTTTCTCCACTGCATTAAACGTATAGAATTCCGTAGAAGCCTTATCACCAGTAGCATCAATAGAATCATGATAGATATAGATAAGTTTTTTTCCTTTGAAGTGCTCTCTTCGACCTGCTTTGTTCATTGCCATGATTTCCTGATAGTGAATAGCCATGCTATTTTCCACTTTGTCTTCGAGAATGTTTTTTCGATTCTCTAATCCTTGGGAATCCTTTGAATCAACATACACTCTCCCATTATCCTTTATTTCAATCTGCTTATAAGGGAGCAAGGAAGCCATTCCGAGCTTAGTTACCGAAGGAATAACACCAAGATTACCTTCTATCTCACAGTTACCAATTGTCTCTGTATTTAACTTGTCATTCAATTCAACTGCAACTTCATATCTTAATGCATCCGAAATAATGACAAATACCCTATCACCTTTTTGAACCTTTTGTGATACATAATTTTTATAAAAGTCCATCTGGCTTTCGATACCAGGTATTTTCCATCCTTTTTTCATTTCATCGCTTAAAACTGAAGACCAGTTGGAGCTTAATTGACCCATATACCAATTTGTATATAGATTCTCTACCATAGATTTAAGTTTTTTGAGGAGGTCACTGTTACTCTCATTATCAAAAGCAACGTAAAACTTCCTGTAATAAGTGTCCATCTTATAGAAATCATCTAAATATAATTGATACATCTCCGCAAGTTTTACTTGGGGAATACCCATGTTATATTTTTTGTGAAATTGGTGCATTTTAACTGTATAGAATAGTGCTTCGTAAATATATTGAAATTGCTCATAATAATGCTTCGTTCTACGAAGTTGAATCAGGTCAATGAACTGTTCAAAATCTTCAATATTAGAATCTAAGCTATTAGCAATATAAATAATAATCGCTTTGTCAAAGTACGGAAATACATCAGCATGTTTGAAGTTCTCTATGTCCAGTGCATTTATCAGGTCATGTATATGTATTTCTTTTTCAATAATTTCCGCAAGATTATCATAAAAAGTGTAATCCGTTTTGTGATGCATCCAATGGTCAATGAAAATCATGCTATTAGCTCGGTTTTTTTCTGCAATATATTCTTTGATATTTGATAAATACTTTTCATTCATACTATGACTCATAGCAGTTACAGTTAAATGAATTAATAACTTTTTAAGAGATTTCTCTTCCTTATAAAAGCCATAATACTGGGAAACATACTTCCAGAATACATCGATATCAAAGAACTTATCCATCTGCTGAAAATATTTATTCTCGCTTTCTTCAATCCCATTTATCAATATCTTTTTAAGTACATCATCCGTATCGAGTGTTTTGAGATTACATAAAGCACTAATGATAGCAAGTTCAATCTTTTCTTCAGTATATTGTTCAATTTCAAGAGCCTTAAACCTTTTACGTCTTTCTATTTTGTCAAAGAATTTCTCATATTTCTTAATGACATGTCTTAAAGAACTGTCTATTTTCAATTCATTCATCAATAGAGAAATCTTATCAGCATAAAACTGGTTAGAGTATAGGAACGTATCAATTAACCAGTTATCTTCTTCCGTTTGTATATCTACATTGGAATAAATCAAATAGTTGGAATCAGTATCTTCTTCCTCCAACAAATACTTGGAATAAAAGAAGTTGCTTTCATTCAACTTATGGAGCATGACATTATCAATATTTATTTCATCAATAATCTCTGAAAAACTGCTTTCTTTATCTAACCAGAAGATTATCTTTCGTTGTTCCCCATCCCTTAAAGGGGCATCGTAGCTCTCCTTTAAAGTCTTGACTATTTCATCTATATTCATTGAATGAACACCTCTTAACCTCTGTTACGATTAAATAGAAATATACCAGAAGCTATCTGGTATATTTCTTAATAATGCTTTCTATATCTTTGCCAATAATCCCTTGAACATTTCATAGTTCGTTGCCACACCATTATCTAAATCCATCTCTATCTGCTTATCGGCTAAATGGTGCAATAATTCATCATACGCTTTTAACTCTTCAATCTTCTTATCCAAGACTTTTAATTCCTTTTTAGCATTACTGATTTCTTTAACCGTAGAGTCACCTTCAATAATACTAAGCAAACCTTTTTTCTCTGCAAAAAGACGATTTTGTAGTTCATGAAGGTAATCCGTTCTGATTCTTGATAGGGTTGATTTATCATATCGGTGCATATAGATTAAGCAGTTAAATGCCTTTTGCTTACCAGAAGTAAACATCCAATAAATTGGTCTTTTTTTGTAAACCTGAACGTGGTCCTTAAAGAAATCGTTCACGAAATATCTTCTAATCGTTTCTTTAGCTGTTTCTCCACTTTTCTTGCCAAGAGTATCAGCAATAAAATCAAGATTTTGTTGTAAAGTGGCTTCACCAAAAGTCACTTTCACAAACTCAACAAACTTTGAAACAATATCATCTTCAAAATAAGAACCTGACAATACAGGAAGAATGTTATCCTTATCTGCTTTGAAGGTTTTATATGCTTCTGAATCAAACTTCCCACCTGCAAACACAAGACCTTCTTCATCAAGGGAATAACGCCCAAACATACAGCCGACAGCATAGGATATAAACGACTTAATTTCTCTTTTCCTATCTGATTTTCTTATTGTTACATCGTCTTCACTAACCTCGGGAGACATTTCACCTTCTAAACCGTACTCATTGATAAACAACTTGTTCAGTTCTTCTTCGTTATTCTTTAGTCGATTGAATTGGTCTTCGGTATATGAACTCCAATTATTAAATGTCTGTTCAATGATTGAAGTATCTCCTTTATGAATCAAGAATGGATGTTTACAGAAATCCCATGAGTTTTCATATGAGTCCCAATCATTTTTTGAAATATCTATACACTGGATAGACAATTTTTCAATCTCAGCAAATAAATCATCGTCATCTACCATTACAATAGGTAAACTATTAACATCCTTCATCTGATAACTCATTGTTGGATTGAACAAATCCATAATATAATTTATTACCTTAGTATTCAAAAGACCTATAATATAATGTTCACTTTTTCCATCTAACATGTGGAAGGTTGGTCCTTTTTTATCATATATTGCGTTACGGGCAATTCTAACTGAAAACCCCCTATTTGAGATACCGTTATATGTTAGACCATCTCTAAACCAATATTTTTCATTAAGTAAATTTGAGCTTTTATTTAATTTATAAAAACTCCTTGCATCCAGTGACCAATCTACGACATATTCTAAGTTTCCATACCATTTACGATAATTTCCACCTTTTGTATATAAACTCCATTTTTTATTAATATCCTCTTTTTTCACTTCCCAAATTCTTCTTAAAAATCTATCGTTGTCTGCTGTAATATTTTGAGAACCTGTTACTTCGATATAATCTAATAGTTGCTTTTCTCTCCGAAACGTACTCTGTAGTTTTTCAGATATCCAATATGCAATTGGTTGACCTGGAATATTTTCATAGAAGTCATTTTTTTGCGTATATCTATAATAGACATCATTATTTCTTATTGCTTCCAATGCTTTTTTGGGTTGATTCTCGACTCCTGTAAAATCTGCCAGTCTAATATATTCACCAGTTGTTTTTGAGTTGACATTTCGTAATGTAAATGTACAAACTGGTACAACTGCGGCCTCAAATGCGTTATATTCAAGTTGAATTAGAGAACTTATACTATTTCCTGAGACTATTTCTTTTCTCAAATCTTCAAACGAAGAGAGGAACATCCAAACAAAAGGAGTAATAAATCCTAAATGGCCCTCTTTCTTAACTTTTTGTAAAGAATACTCCATAAACACAGAAAATAAATCTGAACTAAACTTATAATTATTTCTTAAGAATGCTGTAAGTTCTGTTGTCATATATCTGCTTCCCATGTACGGGGGATTGGACACTAAAATACAATAAGTTGTCCGCATTATATCTGTCTGCTTTATTAAACTTGGTAGAAGGTCAATAGCCTTCTTTCTTGATTCATCTTCAAACATATCTCTGGCTGGATTGTTTTGAATATATTCCAGTCTTGCTAAAAGAAAATCCTCGTCAAAATTATTGATTTTAATTAATGAACCAATCATTTTACCATCTCGGAACTGTTCGATAAAACTTTTTGTATTTTCAAAGTTACTTCCGCTGTTTTCACCAGCGATGAAAGCAATGTCCTCTTCATTTAAGTCGTTCGTTTCTTGAATTGATGCTAAATTAAGGTGCAACCCTTCTCTTTCAATGCTTCTAAAAAATCTGTTGTTGTATTGTAATGCTTTCATAACAACGGAGAAACATGCCAGTTGATATGCCCTGTCATCAATATCCAAGCCATATAGGTTATTTTCAATGATAAGTCTTGGAATTTCTCTTTCCATATAACCACATTTGCTGTATATTTCAAAAAACACATCGAAAGCGTAGACTAAAATATGTCCACTACCCATAGCAGGGTCAAAGAACTTTATTTCTTCCACTTCTAATTCCTTATTAATATAAGGTGCTAATTTCTCATCAAAGTCTGGTTCTGGATTTGGATTTTCAAGATAGAATTCCCATTCTTGCAATAGTTCCCTATCTCCAGGATGTGATTCCACCCAATATCTCCCCAATGAGTTTTGAACCATATATCTAACTATCCAATCAGGCGTAAAGAGTTGCGTTGCAAAAGGGATTTCTTCTGTTTTATACTTAGCTTTCGCCTTAATCACTCGGTCTTTTTCTTCTGCAATAAAATACTGATAAAGCCACCCTATGATTTCAACATCTGCCCAATCTCCTTCTGGAAAGACATCTGTATCAGTCATTTGAGATAAAAATGAACCTTCTGCTAATAATCCGTCAGGGAACAGAAGCTCCGTATAATCGGCAATTTTCTGAAACATAAAAGGAAGAAGTGGTTTTAAACCATTACATTGTTTGATAATGAGATATTTGAATAGCTCTTCCGATTTGTTGTTTAATTTTAGGTTGTAGACATATTCCTTATCTACATCTAAATCAACATTAAGGGCTTCTTGAACAATATCAGGTTCAAAACTTCCAGAATTGCTCGAAGAAAGCACCCTTATTTTTGTTGGAAGGTAGTTATTGACTTCCATAAATCTTAATGCTGTAAAACGATTAAACCAAGTATATGCCACTTCCTCGATGACTTGGTTAAAACCAATCTTATCTATTCTTGCAATTAATGCATCCCTTTGATTTTTTTGGTCTTTATCAAGCTGTTTACCATCTATATAGATGGCATCCGAGCTTTGAATATCAGCCTTTTTAACCCTATCTTCGGATATTCCTAATTGAAGGGCTTTAACCGTTATTTTTTCTATTAGTTCATTTCTTGCATTTACTGCAAAATTCTTTAATGCTGTTTTATTCATTTCAATAAACCGCCTTAGTCGATGAACTCGATATTTTTATTGTGTTTAATAATGCTTTTGAGTTTATCGGAGAGCGAATTGATAAACTTGTCCACGTCAGCTTCGTTATTTAGACGTTTTACAAAGAACAATTCTTTAATGTTCAATTTTTCAAGACCCATTTCCACTTTTTCTTCCTCATTAGGGTCTTTAATAATTTCTCCGCTTTCCTCTTCCTGTTTGGCTAACAACCATTGCTTGATTTCATTTTCGATAATTCTATCGTACTTTTCCTTAAAGCTATTGCTTTGAGAAATAGTTGCATCTACCTTATAAATATCACTAAAGGACTTAATACTTTGAAGCAGATTGTTGTAAAACGATTCGATTGTTTTTTTCGTATTAGCATTTACTTCGTATTGACTTGCCTTTAGAGAAAGTTGGTCATAATCTGCCTGAATTTTTTGTGAGGCATTTTCTTTCTTATCCTTCAGAACCACATTTAGAGCTTCATCAATTTTATTTACGAATTCTGGTATTTTTCGTATTTTCCCATAAGGTAAGATATCCTCCAAAATGGCTGAAAGTTTATTGGCCGCATCTTCCGTATCATCGTCAGTTAAATAGAGCTTATTATCTTCGTAATTCTTTATAGCTAATAGTCCTTTATCAAAAATATCCTTCTGGTTTTCAAAAAAGCGTCTTACATAATCTACATCCTCTTCCCAAATTAAAAGGTCTTCTTCTAAATCCTTTAGCTTGGTAAAAAACGTAGCATTGTCCATGTTGTTTTCAAACTGATTAAAGTATTCAAGTCCTTTATCAAGAAGGCTCTTACCAGGATATTTTCTTCCTTCATAGCGATTTTTCAGTTGTTTAATCGCTTCTATTTGTTGACCGATTAAAGTCTTTATCTCTCTAACAAGACCATCTTCATCACTTGGTAAGTCCGTTTTATTGAATAGTTCTTTGCAAATACTCTTTGCTGTCTTTAATAGGGCTTCATCAACATTTACCCTTCTGATGATAATAACCCTATCAACCTGTGATGGCTTTCTCAGAGCATCAATTACGTCAACATAGTCTGTTGGTTCTAAATATTGACCATTGTATCTTAATCGAATTCTTTCTTTTTTAAATAATCCTGCTGTAATTCCAGCAATATCCACTTCATTCCAACCATACGGTTTATCGGTATATCTATCCAGTAGAATTTTCATTCTCACTTGTTTAGAAATGTCATCTTGCAATTTAATAAACGAGAAAATCTCATTTTCTGCTAACTCATTTGTATCACTTTTAAAATCCTCCAATGATTGTTGCTCGGAGTTATTTTTTAGAAGGCTTTTTATATCATCATCACTATTATAAAATTCTTTTACATAACCTAATTTTGTATAAACATTATCCACTAAAGTTTTGAAAGCAGTATTTATTTTGTCCTTTAATGTGTTCCCTTTAACATCCAGTCTCTCTCCATTGATATAGAAAGTTCCTGCCTTTATTGCTTCCTCTAACAATTCTTTAACTCTTCTTTTCCTTGATTTTGATTCATGCTTTTTACTATCTATTATATTTTGAATATTTTCAGGTAAGGTAGGGTTTACCTTTTTTGTATATTCATCTATTTTAAGAACTTCTTCCATCTCTTCTACATAGGAGTCATTGCCTCGTAACTTTAAAATCATCTGACTATTACCCATAGTCATCATCATGATTTCTTGGTCTGGCTTATCGTAGTTATCTGATAATGGCGATAAAATATGAATTCCTATATTTGAAGTTTGATTTAAATACTCCTTTTCATCCATTTTTCGATTGAATGGAAAATCATATTTATCAGAGTATTTTATTTTTTTTGCGTCATATAAGTCATGGAACACGTAATCAGCCAGTGCTCTTTTAACCACTTCTTCATCTATATTGATTGATTTGATTTCCCTATTTATATCTTGCTCGTCATCCGTAAGGAAAATATAAACGTCTCCGTTCTTCTGAATGAGGGTTTGTGCAATCAATTTTTTCAGTGAACTCTCAATCTTTTCCTTTAGAACAAGTTTATCTTCATTAATCTTTGTTACCATTAGTGTCGCAATATTTTCTACTGAAGCAGGTAATTCCTTAATATATTTAACCATGAACAACACTTTAAGAAGGTCTATATTAAATTTGTCATCTCTTAATGCTGGGTTTTCATATGCTCCTTCAATAACCCTAACGATAGTCGGGTTTAAAAATTCTTTTATTGTTTCGTAGAAAGCGTAGAACGGAACGAGTGCTCCTTCGTGTTCCTCAGAATATCTCAGACCTGCTTCCTTAAAAGCAGATAGCATAGACCTTTCTCCTTCAGATAAATGTTTTCCTGAACTTCCATGTTTTCTGACTTGTTCAAATACATTTTGAAGAAGTTTAAATTGGTACGGAATAAATGGATACACATCAGCGAATTCCTTTTCATCCTCATATCCACGCAAATCTGCTGTACTATCTTTAAAGTCAATTAAATTTTTTAATGTCGCACTTGTATTGTCTTCATGATACATAAGTTGAAGCGTTTCTTTTGCATGTTCCTTTTTAGATAGGATACGTTTCTTTATTACTTCATCCACTGAAATGGAAGATAAAGATAGTCTGGTATCAAAACGCCCTTGGATTTTAGAAAAGTCATTGCCCTTCACTTTTACGATAGAATCAATGCTTTCTTGAGAGGTAACTAAAATCCACACCTTACCATTACAAAATGTTCCCAAATCTTCTGCTACTGTTTGAAGATTTAACATTAATTGTTGATTATCGCCTATATATTGACCAATTTCATCGACTAAGAAAACTAAATGAAAATTTTTACCTTTGCTATCGATGTAGTCTTTTACATCTTTAGCGAATTTTTCAATGCTTATCTCGAAATTGTTTACCCCATTTTCAAACCAATTCCTTGCAGATTCCGCAGTCATATTTGTAACCTGTGTTAATGCCCCAATGACATAATCTGCATCGAAATAGAACGTGTTTCTTCTTTCAATCCAATCTTCTCCAGATAAATCTTTAAACACCATTTTAAAATCTTCATATACGCCTTCCTTGGTTAAGTGTTTTTCCATTTCTGCAACACCAGGTATATCACCATAGAAACCTCTATGCTCATAGAACACCTTCATAAAGACTTTAAGAATAGCATCGTCTTTGGATTTACCATCAACGGAACTTTTAGAATCAATATTAAAGAGAATTACTTCCGTTTCAACATCTGATGTTCTCTTCATATTGGCGAGAACCATCGGGTCTTGAACTTTTTTATCAAAGAATTCAATAGCTTGTTTCCCATTTATTTTTTTATTTTCCAATAGGTATGCAAGGATTTTTAGAAAGTGTGATTTACCAGAACCAAAAAATCCAGATATCCAGACACCCATTTTATCTGTGTATCCATCAATTCCCTTTTGGTAATTCTCATAAAACTTGGATAAATGCTTCGCAAGTTCTTTTGTTACGACATATTCATCCAACTCTTGATAAATGTTGTCTTCATCCGTTTGGGCAACTTTAATTACGCCTTTAATGTTTCTGTGTATATCCTTCTCAAACATATCCTTGATTTGCACAAGAACTCCCCCTATATCTCTTTATCCACTAATCGAAAAGCTCGATAGTAATTGTCATCCTTGAATTTTCCAAACAATTTTAACGAAAGTCCATCATATACCCCTGGAAAGAACATTATGACAGGTATTTTATCCAGTACCTCTTGAAGATTGTTTAAGATATTATGTGAACGTACAAATGGATAGACTTTTCCAACCCCTGTGATAAAAACAATGTTATTGTCGGCAATTTGCTCCTTTATTCTTTTTAGAAAGGTTTCAGGTGCGGTAAAGTTTTTCATTGCTCGAAATAAAGATTCTCGCCCTTGTTTCTCTTCCATTTGAAATATCCGCTCAAAAATACGTTTTTCTTTTGCAATTTCAACCATCATTTTATAAAGGTCAAATTCAATAATTTTTCGGTTTGACCCCTCGTAATTGAACTCTTTCTTAATATGTTTTACATAATCCCGAACTAACAATTCATGTTCTGGTTCATAATCAAACACATAGAAACTGATTTCATTGCCAAGTCCTCTTCCTTCAAGAAACTTGTCCTCTTTTATTTTGGGGATTATTTTATCCAGCCTATTATTCAAGTTGCTCATACCTTCACCTCTTTAGTGACCCATTGCCTTAACGAACTGGCCATCACCAATTCTAATTATGTATTCCTTCAAATCTTCATCTATTAGAAGTCTGCTTAACTCTCCTGTTTTTTTATCCTTTAAAACGCCTGATTCAAATAAAACCTTGTAGAACACTTGCTTTAATTTGGCAATTGTCTTCTCCGTAAATCCAGCCACTCTTTTATCCTGCTCTGCTTTTACAGTGAAATATAAATTCAAATCCTTTTTTTCAATCAATAGTATATTTGATTCATACTTTTCTCTAATGACTTCATTCATAAATTCAAAAAACAATCTATCCGTCTTCATTATGGCGTATAAATTGATTATTTTCCCTGTTTCTAACGGTTCTTCTAATACCATTTGTGTTAGTGTTTCATCTAAGGCATTTACCCTTCTTAACACTGCTGGAAGGCTTCTCTTGATGCTTGATTCATATTTATATTGAAAAAGGTTTTCCTCTGTTACTCGTTGCTTTATTTCCTTATCATTTATATCCCGAACCTTTAGACCTATTACTTGCTTTAATTCGTAAAGCAAAAATGAAGCTCCTGTTAAAGAAGAACTATATTCTAATTCGCTAATCATTCTACAACTCCTTCCCATTTAAGGATAACACCATGATTACTCTCCCAAATGACCGTTCATATCAAGAATTCTGTTTACAACTTCAAGTCGCCTTTTACCGCATTGTTGCTTAAGAATAGTCGTAAAGTCGCCATTCTTTAGAACCCTATTTGGGTTATTTTTGTATATTTCTTCAACCTCTTTTATAAGAATAGTTTCATCAATTTCACTTTCCCAGTAAGCATCTATTACGGAGTTTAATGCCGAAGCCAGTTCTCTCTGTGTTTTATAAAAAAGTTTAAGCTCCAATTGTGCCACCTCAAAGCCATACTTATTTTTTACCATACTCTTATTTTATTCTTACTTTTTGAGATAAGCAACAAACGGATAGTGTAAGATTGCATAAAAAAAACCAATAGGATATCCTATCGGTCTTCTTACTTTCATGTTTCCATAATACTTATCAGATTTCAGGACAACTATCTCTGGCAATCCCATTTCAACATATTCTAAATATAAATGTTGCTTGGTTTCAAAATCTATTACATTAGGAACTACTTAACCCATATATAAAATTACATCTTGTTTTGTTTAATTGTACCTGCTTTTAACTAATCTGCATTTTAATAAATTTATAAATATCTTCAAAGTCCTTTTGAGGAATATGAGTAATTTTATTCTTCTTACTTCCAAATAAACCAGGTTTTTTTAGTTCGATAACAGTTGCAGTTATACCCAATGCTTTTAGAATATCATGGTCAATTTCTGTAAAATCCGAGTATTCTATCTCATGAGGTTTTACCTTTCCAAAAGGCTTCACTTCTGCTAAGACTGCCTTAGTGTCGGTTACAAATAAATAACCAAATGTCGTTCCACTAAAAGCACCTGATGACAGAAAATAAATCTTTTCATTAATAAGGTTTTTCTTTACAGTATCAAAAGCCTTCATAAATTGTTGACGAGCTGTTTTAGGTAATTTTTCCGCCTCAGTACGAATACCATCATAGGTTGAATATTCTCCTACTATAGTTATCTCTATATTGATATTATTCATTATGATAATTCCTTTCGGTTAATAATTCTAAATTTATTATAAGGGCAGAGAATAAAGATTACATCAAGACAAGTCCAACTTCCGATATTTACCTTTAGTACAAGAAAAAAATGAAGTCTTAAAGCAATGCCTAAACACACGATGAATTTTTAAAAGATTTTCTAAAAATCTTTTAAATCTTGACTTTATATATTAAAGCACCAATATCAATCCGATACCTTAATGAATTTAACTCCTTATTCACTAACATATTCTACTTTAATGCCATTTACTCTTGTATCCATTTCATATGTTTCAGATGACCTTCCGTACTTTACACTAAGATTCTTTTCATTTACCCACTTAATCGTGAATTCACCGTCTGACACAAATGTATTTCCAGATTTATTCGGAAACTCTTCACCTTTATCCAGTATAGATAATTGGTATGATATACTTGTTGTTGCTCCGCAATCTCTACTAAATAGATAAGCCATTTTTTCACCTCTTGGAGATGGAACTTCTTGAATAATTTCATTCCCACACATACCACCAAATAATAAGTCCAACACATATCTTCCACCCATAAATATCGCAATAACGATAACAGCCACTATCAATAGACATTTTGCTATTTTCATTTATTATCCATCCCTTCAATCACACAGAATGTGTCAAAGAATCCTTCTACTTAATCAAGTATGGCTGAAAAAAAGATGGCAAATCCATTTAATCAAAGGAAATAAGTTCTGCCAACGTCTTTCCCTAAATGTTGATTGTTTTCAAAATCTATTTACTTCGTAATGATATACCTTCCCTGAATCTAAAATCTAATAAGCTTAAAGAACAGGGGTAATCAATTACATTGGGAAAGGGAGCAGAACGATGAAAAAGATAGAAATAGTTCTTTCAGAGGAATTGGAACAGGAGATAGCCGAGATTGTTAAGTTAAAGTCTACTGGCAACTATGTAGCAAAGGAAGAAGCTATTATTTTGAAGGTGTTGGAACTGTACACAAGCCGATACAAAAGCATGGTGAAAGGCTCAATAAATGCCATTGATAATGCAACAAAAAGAAAATAGAAGTTCCTTCATAGGGGCTTCTGAAACTATCCTATTTCTCTTTAATTTACAAACTCAACTCATCCTCATATTTCACTTTTACCATGCTTATATCGCCTGTAAATGGCTTTAGTGTAGGTCATGCCCCTCATGATATATTATTGGTCCTGTAATATAGTGATTGGGGGCTGACTCATAATAGAAAAACGGTCTAAGCCACCAAATAAGACCAGCTTATACGGTTTCTTAATTGTCCCTTGCTTTTAATATTACTCACAAGATATTCCATTTTTTAGCAACCAGCTCGTCATGTTGGCTTGTTTAAAAATAAATTCTCTTCCTGATTTTATTCTCTCTGTTCCTCCTGCACTGATTCTTCTTTTAGTTTATCTCCATAATAATCTATTCCAATTTCCCTACGGAAATCTTCCATATGCTTTATTTCTTCCTCGTCTGATGGGGGAAAGGGGCTATCGTACCAATCACTGTATCTTATATCAGCATAAAGGGTAGTTCCAATCACAATATAATTATCATCATTCAGAAGGTCTCCGTATTTATTTAGAATGTATAGAACCCCATCCATATCTTTACAAGGAATAGCAATGTAATCGCCAACAAAAATGTTCTTGATATCCTCAGTGGAAAACGGTAAAGAAGGGTTTGACAGGCTGATACCCCCCACCGAATTTTGTTTGGCTTCTGGATTAATCCAAATCGTTTCAAATCTCCCTCTATTTAAAAACGCAGTAACACCGTTATCATTATCTTTGTTAAATTCCGAATCAATGACAGCTTTGATAAGAGAGACTACCTTCTTATATCTATCATGACATTTTCTAAAAATAATTAGTGTTTGAAAAAAAGGATTATTTGTTTCTTCAAATAACTCTTCCAGGACTTTATTGGATATCGTTTTTCCCTGAATACCTTCTCTTCTCAATAACCTGTTATTAATAAATCCGATAACATCACGATTGCTTGTAAAATCAATTTCCGCATATTTTGAAAGGTTCACCATTATATTTTCCTTTTCCATTATCGAATGCTTTAACATTGCCTGGACATAGGCTGGTCTGATTCTATAGCCTGTATCGTTAATTCTGTTTAAAATGGTTTCTACTGTGTACACATTAACTCAACTACTTCCTTAAAGTATCTAATATAGCAATGTCATATTGCTTGTTTATCGTAATGTAATTCTTTTTGATTATATCCTTTGCTTTAATCAAGAAATAGCTTAGAGTGGCTCTACAACGCCTTAGAATCGTTTTAAAGATTATCAGGGAATTTGTAGGAAGTCACTGAAAAAGTCCATTATATCGCCTTTATAGGCTTTTATTTATTATTTTATCGAAATATCTTAGATTTATTTGCAAAAGAAACAATCTCAACCAGATATAATCAATTCATGGAAAGGAACTACGACAATTTCCATGTATGTGTTTTGTCCCTCTAACAGATTTTAGTTAAAAGTTGCTCTTGTTTTTTTAAATTAACTTCGACTTTTCAAAAGAACATTCATGCAATGAAATAGAAGGCTATAAAGCCGAAAAAATGTATAAAACAATAAAGTCCTAAAAAACTTTATCCCTACTTTAGAAGAAGGGGTGCGACATTTCAAACAAATTTTTTATTATTTTTCTGCCCCCTATATAGGTTTATGTTTTCCGTAAGTTGCGAGAGGTTTTGAAGCCTTATGTATCAAGGTTAAAATGCCCCTTTCGCCTTAAAAATCCACTTTCCTATTTCACCTCAATTCTTCTAATATCTAACCCAAAGAAACACAAAAGAACTTGTATTATTGACTACAAGTCCTTCTTCAATCTTTTAAATCTATCTTTAAAATCGACAGCCCTATTTATTTTAGACAGAGCCACTTCCAGCTCCTTCTCGTTCTTTTCCACCTGCCTTTTCTCCTTCTCTTGTTCCTTTTCCCTCACTCTCTTTTCAATTTCTTTTCCTCTTGCTCCGAGCCTTTGCCGATTAAATTCAGACATCAAGCCATATTTATTCTTTGATTCAGCAAACTCCTTAACCGTTAATGCCTGTTCCGTTGTAAACAATCGCTGTCCGTTAATTACAAGTGGTTCTGGAATCAACCGTTCCTTTCCACTCTCAGCCAATCTGTCGCTATACTTGCACCATTGAGCAATTGTAGCGGGGCTACGTTTTATATATGCTCCCAAATCACCTGTGGTATAATACCTCCGCCCATCAATTACTCTCATTCATCCTTTCCTCCTTCCAATCTTGCAAGTTTCTTCTTAAGCTCCTCATTTTCTTTTTTTAACTTGTGATAAGTGGTTTCTTTTGCTCGGTATTCTTTTAAATCTCCGTTTATTAATTTATAAATTCCTGCCCGAATCGCCTTTACTTCTGATTGTTTAAAGTGCTGGACATTGTTTATTTTTGTTGGGTTAGGCAAAAACCCTTCCTTACCGTTCTCCTTCATTTGGCGGTCAATACGGATAAGGTTGAACAAATTCTTAGGGGAAAGGTGTAAAATTTGAGCAATCTCAGATATCTTATAGTACAACTCCCCATCTTTACGTTTCAAAGTTATCTCCTCCTTCCTGTTTCTGGATATGATAGGGTTTTGGTATGAAATTTGATACTAAAACTATACGATTTTCTCTAATCAGACAAATTTAGGAAAGGTGTTTTAATGACAGTTTTAAAGGTTGATAGGGTTCTTGGCTTTGAATTCAGCGATGATTTCATTTAATAGTTCGTTTTTCTTCTTGTTGTGATAGACACCGTACAGCTTTAAATACAAGTCCAAATCGGGTGCAAGGGAAATCGTTTGTTGAACTCCTCCGTTTTTTTCGCTCCAGGGGAGATATTGAGATTCCTCCACTGATTTTGCAACCCTTTCCTTCTTTTTCATAGCATTCCCAGCCTCTTTTTCAGCGACTTCCGTATTTTCCTTTTTGTGCTTATTTGAATAACATTGCAAACAGTAGGTATCAAAATATTCTCGTTCCTTTCCAGCATTACAGAGCTTGTACGTTTGATTTATGTCAATCCATGCTCCATCCACTAATCTGTACACTGGATGCCATTTACAGCAATTTGAACAATAAATTTGAAGCTCCTTTACATCCTCCACATACCGATGGTTCACAACTGTCTTCCCTCTCTTTTCTAAAGAAAGTTGATACGGTAAAGGTAGGGATACTCCCTCTATTTGAATATCTTTATCTTTCAATTTTAAATCCATGTTGGGTATAACCTCACTTTCTATCAATGGTCTAATAAATTATAGATTCCTGAAACAGATATATTCCTGAAAAACTGGTTCATTGAATGCTGGGTTTGTTGAATCCCTGTTTTGTGGAAGCAGTAGCTCCGAAAATTACAATATTTATAGCTTCCCAAACAAAGAAACTATCTTATTTAAGAATATGTATGAATTTTTTCGTATCTTTTATGTCATTGCTCCGAATAATTGCTGAACAGATATGATGAATTAAAAGGTTTAAGATATTCTTTCGTACTTTTTTCATACTTTTTACGCAAATGTTGAGATATTTATGTAACAAACGCCATTTAACCTACAAAGTTGAAGAAAATTTCAAAAAGTACATGATATAATATGGCTACAAATGGAATTCGTTCGGGGGTAATCGCATGAACAAGTTGCTGGAAACAATCGAGGTCAAATCCGTAAATGGCTTATATCGAATTTACCTTTTTAATGACGGAAACGCTCTACCTAAACTTGTCATTTATCAGGTTGCTGATGGACATGAAGTGCCTGTTAAAAATATGTATAAAGAGCTTAAAAGATTGAAAGAAGAATTCTCTTTTGGGATTGAATATGAACCGATAGACCGCATTAAGTTGAATACGAGAGAATTTGGCAGGGAATTTATTAAACGATATACTGGAAGGTAAATTTTATCCCAATAACATTACTTTTTATCATTACAAATAAAAGGACCTTTTTGATTGGTCCTTTTCTCGTTTTCTATATTAAACTTAGTTAAATTTCATTTTAATTTCTGCATTTGCCATTACAGTAGATGTTGCATCCATTTTATCCATCTTTATTTTGAAACTTTCCCCAAACTGTTTTTTAGATGGAACGTCTCTTTTCATCGCTTGGATAAATTCTTCTTTATCTGATGCTTCCGACAACATACTTGCTACGTTAGTGAAAACCTCATTTTTATAGTTTTCATATTCCGAAAGCAGTTCCTCCTTAATTTGATAAAACTCCTCTTCATACTCTTTGAAACGGTTAGAAAATTCCTGGTAGGTTGCTTCCTTCATAAAAAACAATTGCTGTTCCCCCAAAGAATGTTTAACAGACCTTTCCTGTAAATTTTTTTGTACATTTTCCTTAAAATCACAAAGAATTTCACGCTTTGATTTAGGTAGTACGTTGACTTTTATAGAATCAGGAAACCACTCATAATCTTCGTTTTGAAAATTAGAGTTGAGTTTTCCCTTGGGAATCGTTACTTCTAATTCATCCCATTCCATTCGTACATCCACCATATAAAATTTTTCCATTTCTAATCCACCTCTTTAGCAAATTCTATCCTTATTATAAATAATAATTTGTTCAATAACCCAAATGCAAGGCACTGGATAATCCAATGCCTTGTTCCTGCTCATTTACAGACTGTATTCAAATTCTTCCCACATATCAAGTCTCTCCTCCTCGCCATAAAGAACATCATTGCTGAATGCCAAGATAAATTTTTCAGCAACATCTACTAACCTATCAACTGCTTCTCTCACACTTTTCCCTCTTGATTTAAAGGAGTAATTTATAGTGTGCTTATCATCCAAAAATTTTAGCTCCTTCCCAATTAATTCTCTCGCCTTATCTTCTCTCTCTTTTATTTTGTAATAGATTGGCGGACTAAACTCTCTAAATCTTAACTCTACAAACGCACGATAACGCATATCCTCTACTGATAGCATAAGAGACACACCAGATTTTCCGAATCCACATGGGATAATCCTCAAACTATCAAGATTGGATTTCTGCCTTTGAAATGATAAAAAATATGGAATCCTTTTTCTTAATTGCAGTAAGAGATAGTTGTTTACATCCGCTCTATTAGTAAAATCCCAATCAATCTTTTCCTTGTATTTTTTGTTCCCCTTAATTGAGCGAATAATGCTCATTTCCTTTTGTAATTGGATAGGATTAGAGACTTCATTGAGGATATGAAGGTTTTCATAGACTTTCAACTTATGTGTTCCACTATTCAATAAGTCAATTCCCTTAAATAATTCAGGATTAATCGTTACAAAGTAAAGGTTGATTTTTTTACCTGAATTTAATATTTTATTCCTTAACTGTTTTACATACTTATCTTTAAACGCTACCGCTTGATAAATAATAATCCCCTTATCTATTGCCTCTATCAGTTTAAGAAGTCGGTATTGGTGAGAATAATCCGATTTTAACAACACATTCTCTACAAAGACCTCTACTCCTGAATCCTGTTCTATTCCATACATATCAATTTTCAATCCTGCAAATTTTGTTTCTAATTCTAATCCTGCTAATTTCAAGTTCAATTCCTTTTCTAATATTTGAGGATTTTCAAATTGCGATAGTGTAAATATGAATTCTCGCTCACTGGAATTTTTATACATTTACCTCTAACCTCCAAAAAATATAGAAAAAGAGAACCAGTAAAAAATACATAGTTCTCTTTCCTCGCCTGTTTGATGATTATTTTAAAGACCTTAAAAATGTATCAACTCTGTTTAAAATCTCCACAGAATCCAAATGTTTGCTATGTTCTTCCCATTCACAATCAAGTAATGCCTCTATTAATCCTAATAAATCCTCCCTTGTTTCCATAGTCGGAAGTTTCCCTTTTATAAGATATTCTTGATTAACCATAACTTCTTGAATACTTTTTAAAGGAAGCTCACCCTCGCTTGGTTCAATATCAATCAAATCAGTAATATCTACCTTTAGTGCCTTTGCCAAATTTTTGATTATGGGATAGGTAGGAGCTTTTTTCTTCCCACGTTCTAAAGAATTTACGTAGCCTGGGTCAATTTTTGCCATCATTCCCAATTCCTTACAAGTATAACCTCTGAGGCCCCTATAATATTTTAATTGTTGTGCAAACGTTCTCGGCATCTCTCGTACTTCTCTACTACTCATATAAAATTCATTCCTCCTGTTCAATCTGTCTAATCCTAATTGATAGATTAGAACTTCCTGTTTTGATGGTTTCTAAGTAAGAATCCTTTTGTAGTTTATTAGAAACTTGCTATATTATAGTTTTAACCCTTTCAGATTATTCGATGATAGAGCATGATAAAACAGGATTAAACAATAAAACAGGTTACTCTTTGCTCTCTTAAATAATGCTGTTAATGAAATTGTCTTATAGTACAATACTGGTAAAAGGGGATTATAAATCTATGAGAATTATTAGTTTGTTCATGCTTTTATTGGCTCTTTTTGTAATCGGAGGTTGTTTGCAAAAGACAGTAGAAATGCCCGAAAAAGTTGTGGTTGAGAGAATCAACAGTGAAAATGACATCTATGAAGTCATTAAAACCGTAACGGATAAAGAGGAAATAAGTGATATTATTCAACTGGCGGAAAGTACAAATTGGGAGCATGGTCAAATGCAAGTAAGTATGGCACGACCAGCAGATTTTAAAATAAACGATACGGATTACTTCCTATGGATTACTCCATCAGGTGATAGATTTGAAGTGATTAAAGAGGCGGAGAGCAAGTATGGGAAACTATCAAAAGGAAAATCAGAAGAATTGTATTTTTTGATGACAGGCGAAAGGCTCGGTAAATAATCAAAGAACTCTTCCTTGAACACTATGTCTTGGCTTCTAAACTAAGATAATCCCCCAGCATTTTAAATTTCACTTTATAGAAAGTAGGTTTGTTTTATGGAATTTGATTTAGTGGTAAATGACGAAACTATCGAGCGTTGCTTTTTAGTGTATGATGAAGTTGGCTATGGATACGATGAAGATGAAAATGGGAACTATATTAATTTTGCGGAAGCCACTGTTTTAAAAGTGACTTGGTATAAAGACGATGACGATTGCGATGTAGATGATATTGTTACAGTTAGGGTTGCAGAGGTGTATAACTCACCTTCTTGCAAAGTAATTGTCGAATGGCATGACGAAAGTTTTAAAACTGACATTAATGCAGTTAGGCTCTTAAATGAGGCTAAATCAGATTTGATTAGTGAATTTGAAAATAAGTAGTTTCTGACCCTATGCGATTTCTACTTTATTCAAGTCTTTCCATTCCCTTTTGGAATAAGAATGAGGGCATTGAGGTTTTGTCCAATTTCCTTTTTTATCGGGAAATAGATTATTTCCTTCTTTTTCAATATTTTAGTCATAAAAACTACATCTCCAATTGTTAAATTGTGTCTAACAATTGGAGTGCAGTTCACTTTATATGTGAATGACCATGCCTTTTCTTTTGCTAATTGACTATCCATTTTTACTTTTGTGATTCAAAAGGGAATATCTTACCCATTAGAGGTAGCCTTTTGTTTCTCACGTTTTTCTCGAAATCAATTTCTCAACTAAAAGGTGAAATTAGAAAGGTTTATTGTTTATTCACACAATTATTCCATAGCATTTTCTATTGAAGAAATGACATCTTCTATACTTGATATCGCATTTTCCATTTCGCTTATTGCATTTTCCATTGCTTCACCTCGTTCTGATACTTGAAGCCCTTCTGGAAAATTATCAAAAGCATCTTGCTCTTCATCTTTGATACTCTCCAACTCTGAACTACAATCATTAAGTTTATTTATTATTGATTGCAGTAATTTTCTACGGGTATTATTCATATTTAATCCCTCTTTCAATAAGTAAATTTTTGATGTAGATACTTGATTCGTGTATGTAGTAGATATCTCCAACAGTACAAAGACCTTACTACTCACCATTTATATCGGATTAATTCAATTAAGTCATTAACTTATTTCGCATGTGGTAAAGATTACCTATATTCTATTTTCCCTTTATCCTTATCGCCCTACTATGTGACTTTGGAACTCTTCCTTACAAAGTTGCCCCATCCCCCTCAATCCCTTCTCCCACCTGACCTCACGCTTTTTCCATGCAAAAAAGACCGAAGGAAAATCGGGCTTTTTTATCTAAGGACATACATATTTGTGTAAACAAAAAGTTTTTTAGGTGTGTACTCATTTCAAAGTCATAACTGATTTTCAAAGCTATGTAAAAACTTAATCCTTAGAATTTATTGCTTTTTCCTAACCCCTTTTCCCTATCAAGTTCAGACTCACCTTAGATTTCGTTTCAAAAAATCCCTGCCTTCTATGTAGTCGTCAAAAATAGTCCTTCCCTCCCCCCTTCTCTCAAACCCTTGCCACTCCTACCTTTCTCCCATTTCCCAATTTCTGTAGGTAAATGCAGTTGTTCCCCCGACCGCTCCTTTTTTCTCCTATTTTTTGTCAGAATCCTATTTTTTTAGGAAAATAAGTTGTTCCCTGAAAGACAGGGTGAAGGGATTAGGAATGAGGGGTTTTTTCCTGCTTTTTCTCCTGCCTTTTTTCTCTTTTATCTTCTTGCTTTCCTTCATGAAATCGTTGATTTATCGGGCTTTTTCTCCTGCCTTTTTTCTTGCCTTTCTCATGCTTTTTTCTGGCCTTTTCTCCGCTTTTGGACACAAAAAAACGAGGAAAACTGGAGACAATCCTCCGATTTTCACTCGTTTTAGGGAACGATTCATTTTGCCAAGGGAACAACTTATTTGCCTTGGGAAGAGGGTCATTTTGCTATAACAACACATAATTCATTTTCAAATACACTTATTCAACAGTAACCGATTTAGCAAGATTCCGTGGTTTATCGACGTCACATCCGCGCTGAATTGCAGCATAGTATGCAAGCAGCTGTAATGGAACGACTGAAACTAATGGTGTCAACAGTTCATGGACTTCAGGTATAACCAAGCTATCTTCGTCCATATTGAGACCTTTCATTGAAATGATGCATGGATTTGCGCCTCTGGAAACGACTTCCTTCACATTTCCGCGAATGCTCAAGTTCACACTTTTTTGAGTAGCAAGAGCAACAATTGGAGTGCCTTTTTCAATTAACGCAATTGTCCCATGCTTTAATTCTCCGCCTGCAAAGCCTTCTGCTTGAATATAGGAGATTTCTTTAAGTTTTAAAGAGCCTTCTAAACAAACATAATAATCTACCCCGCGGCCAATGAAGAAGCAATTAGGAGTGCCTGTCAAAAATTCTCTTGCCATAATTTCAATGATTTCTTTTGAGTCACATAGAACTTCCATAGCATTAGCTGCAATACCTAGCTCATGGATAAGATCAAAGTTCACCTCAATACCTTTCCTTTTAGCAGCTACTTCCGCCAAAATGGCAATAACGGCAATTTGCGCTGTGTAGGCCTTAGTAGAAGCCACAGCAATTTCCGGTCCAGCATGAAGTAAAAGCGTATAATCTGCTTCACGAGAAAGCGTAGAACCCGGAACATTTGTTAAAGTAAGGGTTGGATAACCTAATTCTTTCACATGAACCAAAACCCCACGACTATCAGCCGTCTCGCCACTTTGGGAAATGAAAACAAATAAAGGCTTCGCAGATAATAGCGGCATGTTATAGCCAAATTCACTGGCAATATGAACTTCAACAGGAATTTTTGCCACACTTTCAAGCAGCTGTTTTCCAACTAATCCCGCATTGTAGGAAGTTCCGGCAGCGATGATATAAATTCGATCTGCTAGATTGACTGCATCAAGAATGTTTTTATCTATCGTAAGATTTCCTTGTTCATTTTGATACGTTTGAATAATTTTTCGAATCACAAGCGGTTGCTCGTCAATTTCTTTTAACATATAGAAAGGGTATGTGCCTTTTTCAATGTCGCTAGCATCCAATTTTGCCTTAAAGGAGTTACGTTGAACTGCTTCCCCATTTAATTTTTGAATCGCAACTTCATTTTTCGTTACGATCACGATTTCTTTATCCATTAATTCAAGATACTCGTCTGTAACTTGGAGCATCGCCATTGCATCACTAGCCACAACATTAAAGTCTTGACCAAGACCTACTAATAATGGACTTTTATTTTTTGCTACATAGATCGTATCATCACCTTTTGCATCTAACAAAGCAAGTGCGTATGAACCATGTAGTAAAGACAATGTCTTTCGGAATGCCTCTAATACTTCTAAGCCTTCACCAACAAATTTTTCTATTAATTGAACAATTACTTCGGTATCTGTTTCACTTATAAATGAAACATCTGTTAAATAATCCCGTTTTAATAGCTCATAGTTTTCAATAACCCCGTTATGAACTAGAATGAAACGGCCGCTTGTACTTTGATGAGGATGAGAATTCAATTTGCTCGGTACCCCATGCGTAGCCCAACGAGTATGTCCAATCCCAATATGTCCATCTACATTCTCGTCCACAATGCTGCGCAAATCAGCAATTCTACCTTTTTCTTTAAAAATATGAACTCCGGATTCATTTTTTACGGCAATACCTGCAGAATCATAACCACGATATTCCAGCTTTTCGAGTCCCTTTAAAAGAATTTCTTTTGAGTTATGATTTCCGATATACCCGACAATTCCACACATGTTAGTATTCTCCCTTGTACAAGAGCTTCACTCTTGTTTTTTGATGATAGGTATCTGTCTATACCTTTATGTTGTTTGCATATTTTCCCCTCTTTGTGCAAAGAGTCACCTCTTTGTTTTCAAGGAAAAATTTGGCGGTTGTATGCTCAACCGGGAGGTATCCGCCGAACCCTTCGATAAACCTCCTCCTCGTCAACTATTCACCACATCCTGGAATAGTTCTGGCGCTTTCATTTTCGATTGTACTTTACTACCTTCTATCCTCCTCTCCTGTAAATTAATTCAATTTGAATTAAAATAAAAACAAATTCATACTATATGAATTGATTTAAATAGTCAATTTACTCGCAAAAAAGTTCGATTAATATTCATATACTAGAAAAGAAATTGAAGATCGTGACGATATACCCTTGAGTCTCTCCTTTTCAAGATATCTGCTTAGTTAAATCAAAAATTGATGAATAAATTTCTTCCTATTTTCACTATATTAAAAAAATAATCTGTTACTCACTACCTGGAGATAATCCTCCAAAAAGGGATTACGCCACAATTCATGAACTTCCCTATTATTTCTCTACAAATTCCATTAACTACCTCGTTTATTTAACTAAAAATATGATTATTGAACATTTTTCCAACTGTAACTATTTGATTAACCATACATTTACTACAATGATCACATTTCAAAAAAGCAATGTCTCTCTACTTTACAAACTCTAAGAGAAAAATTTTTAAACCATTCTGAGTTCCCTTTTTCCTGTGCTACTCTATGGGATGAATTTTCCTTCCATGCTTTTATGGATTCTAAAGAATCCCAATATGAAACCGTAATTCCTAATTCTTCATCCTGAGCACTTTCTACTCCTAAAAATCCTTTTTGCTGAGAAGCTAACTCTAACATTTTGTCCGTCATTTTTCCGTACCCTCTGTCACTTGCAGTTCGCTGTGAGGAAAAAATCACTGCATAATAAGGGGCTTCAGGTGTTTTACAATTTCCCTCATATTTCATCGCTCCATTTTCATTTGATTTACAAATTATTCATTTTTCTATACTAAATATATGACGCAAAATTAAGAAAGACAGCAGTACCATTCTACATTTTCAACTATTTTTCTTATTTAATTTTTTTAAAATTTTATTGCAATAACCTAGACAGGCTGTCCTAATTTTACATATATTAACACATAATTGATGAAGGGAGGTAAATTTATGTCAACCTGCCAACGACTTGCGGATATTATCGGTGGTGAAGTTATTACGGCAGCACCTGTCTGTGTTGTTCAACGTCTTCGAAATATTAATGCAACTATTTTAGGTCGTCGAACTCGTTCCCCCTTAGCTCTTCCATTTGCCCTTTCCTTTGAAAATAACATAAAAGGGCAAACCCTTAACCTAGGTGAAACCGTTATTCTTCAAAAGGAAATTAATCCATTCTTATCTGCATTACGAAAAAGAAAAATCATAGTTACAGCTGTTCATAACCATTGGCTGTTTGACCAACCACGCTTAATGTATATGCATTGGGAAAATGTTGGGGATCCATTTGAGTTTGCAAGAAACAGTTTTGAAGCGGCAAAGGAAGTAGGTATTTTCTAAAAAGCCAGCCATTTGTGATATCTACAAAGTATGTCACAAATGGCTTATATTCCTCACTGTCTTGTTATCATTTTCTTCCAATTTTATAATAATACCCTACTTAACAAACCTCAGTATCAAACTGCTCACATTTTTATTAATCATGTTCCTTATGTAACTTAATTTATTACAATTTTTACATAAGCAAATCTATGATTACTAAATAGCCTATCATCCTGTAGTAATGGAAGGGGTACGGAAACGATTCTGGATATCAGGGGCCACTATGGACAAAACCTAAAATTAGATATTTAATGTCAATAACGTAGTTCCAATCGAGTAGGAGGAGGTGATTAGCCTCCGACCTCTCACACCACCTTACATACGGTTCCGTATACGGCGGTTCAATTAAGATAAATGACGTAAGAATTCATAACGTTCTTGTAGACTTTTAAGCCCTTGGTCACTCCAGTAGGAGTTATCGAGGGTTTTGTTCAATATTGGACTTTTTGAAATACGCCAACCCTCCAAGAGGTCCCCTACGGGATTCACCGTTTCATTCCTCAAATGAGGTACTACGTTTTCTGTGTTCACCATGACTCACTGAATGCCAAGGGCTATTCTCTCTTAATTGTTCAGTCCTTCCGAATCGTTCTAGACCAATTCGTACTATGACCTCGGCTTACTTCTGATGGTTCAGCTACTTATCACTAAGTAGATTATGAAGGGTACTTCACGTATCCATCAGACCTCCCCGGGTAAGAATATAATCTTTTCTTCCACCTATCTGTTTCATTTACTCCGTATCACCTTCGGCAGAATGGATTTTGTTTTGTTTCGCGAACTCATCCATGATACCAAGCCTTATATGAAGTTCGTGTTCCTCAGACCGGAAGTTTGCCGTCCGCTTCCTTCAGATTCCGCGTCACCATGGACACCCTTGCGTTAAACTAACCACTACTTCTGCCTTCTGGGTTCGGGACTTTTACCCTAAAGATTACACCATGCCGGGCACACTAAAAAAGAAAGAACCAGCTCGGTTCTTCCTTACCGCTTTACATGCCTATCCTTTGGTGCGACCCAGAATGCAACGGTAATCGAGACGATGACGAGCAAAAACGGGGCATAAAAGATGAGGAATTCTGTCAACATGGAACTTCCCTCCTTACGCATGATCATTTTGCCCTCCTTGCACATATTCCTTATTAAACAAAAACAATCTTAATAATAGATACAGGGACGGAAGGAGAAGAACCAGTCCGGCAATAAACGCAACCACTAGGGCGATGGCCATGGCCTGGTTTGTAAAGCTATCGTACAGAGTAAGATACGGATACAATAAATAAGGATAGTGTGCTGTGCCATAGGCAAAAAAGGCGAGAGCAAATTGCCCGATTAAAAGACTAAAGGCGAGACCATAGCTCTGCTTTTTCCAAATAAGATAGACGCTGCCCACAAACAAAACAACCGATAGGGCAAACATCCACCATAGATCGACTAAACGTTCATAATGCTCGGGATTGTGCGCCTTCATTTCTACAATAATCCCGGCTGCTGTAATGATGGCTGGTCCCGCCCATGCCAATGCATATTTACGGAGCAGCGCCGTTGCTGACGCATCATTTGCGTGAGAGGCATACCATGTCAAAAATACAGCAGATATATATAATACTGTGGTCAGGCTTAATACCACGATGCTCCAGGATAACGGGCTCGTAAATAGCCGCCAATAATCGAGGACAGGGCCGCCTGGTTTCATTTTGACAAATCCACCTTCTGAAATCGTCAGTACCGTAGATAAAGAGGCTGGGATTAATAGGCCTGTCAGCCCATACAAAATCGTATAGCGTTTATGCTTCAGTCCCCCATAGGTTGTAAAGACATAATAGGCACCCCTGATTGCTAAAAGAATAATCGCAATACTGACAGGGACAAGCAAGGTAGTGCCAAAGTAAAAGGCGGTTTTTGGGAAAAAACCCACCATCCCGACAAAGAAAAAGACAAGAAAGACATTGGTCACTTCCCAGACCGGCGATAAGTACCGTTGAATCACCTTCGTTAAGACATGTTCGTTGCCTGTTACGGTACTGAAGGCATTAAAAAAACCGGCCCCAAAATCAATCGATGCCACGATGATATAGCCGAACAAAAAAATCCCCAGCACGGTAATTCCGACAATTTCAAGCGTCATGTTAACTCACCTGCCTTCTCAGCCTGCCGATCAGCCAGCTCCTGCTCCACCGGATTTTTGCGAAACATACGTATCAATACAACAACACTTCCTATCCCAAGCACTAAATACAGTCCAACAAATAACAGCAGCATAGTATCCACCTGCTGGCTGATCGTCGCGGCGTGCTTCGTCTGCATGATGCCGCGTAAAATCCAGGGCTGACGCCCCACTTCATCCAGCCACCAGCCTGTTTCAATTGCCAGGACAGCTAATGGGCCGCCGAGCACAATCAGCCAGTGAAACCACCTAGTTTGGATGAACGGCCAGCTTTTCCAGATGCCCGCTACATAGACGAGCGCCACTAGAATCAGCCACATGCCAATCGTGACCATCGTATCGAACAAGTAGTGGATGTAGAGGGGGGGCACTTCGTCTTTCGGAAAATTAGCTAAGCCAATCACCTCCGCATTCGGCAACCCGTGAGCGAGAATACTGAGTGCTGCGGGAATTTTTAGCGCATATTTTACTTCACCATTGTCAAGTATGCCGTACAAAATCAGGGGAGCCCCTTTTTCCGACTCAAAATGCCATTCCGCCGCTGCCAGCTTTTCCGGCTGATATTCGGCTAAATACTTTCCGGAAAAATCGCCCATGACCGCTGTAGCGATGGAAAAAATCAAGCCAAGCTTCATCATTAAAAATACAGCTTTTTTGTGATACAAATGGTTCGATCCCTTCAGAAGCCGATAGGCGCCAATCGCCGCGAGGACAAATGCCGAAGTCATATAGGCGGTAACGACAACATGGGCAACCTTTGTCGGCATTGCCGGGTTAAACATCGCCAGGACGGGACTGACATTTATCAGCTGCCCGTTAACAAGATCAAAGCCTCGAGGCGCATTCATAAACGCATTGACGATCGTAATAAATACAGCAGACATAGAGGCTCCGATCGCAACGGGGATCAGAAGGAGCAGATGTTTTTTCTGATTCTCAAATCGATCCCAAGTATAGAGGTAGATCCCAAGAAAAATCGCCTCAAAGAAGAAGGCAAATATCTCCATAAACAAGGGGAGAGCAATCACATTCCCAGCCAGCTGCATAAAGTTCGGCCACAAGAGGGAGAGTTGAAGGCCAATCGCGGTACCAGTGACAACTCCGACTGCAACGGAAATGACAAACCCTCGCGTGCACCGCCTCGCTAATAATATGTAATGTTCATCCTGCTTCTTAATTCCAACCCATTGCGCAATCATAATCATTAACGGTATACCGACTCCCACGGTTGCATAGATAATGTGAAAGCTTAACGTTAATTCTGTTAGAACCCGACTATAAAATACTGCATCTTCATTTCCCACTTTACGCCATCCTTTCCTATCCTGTGAACAAACGACCAATCAGCGATAGTCCAATAATAGTGGCGGCAATAAACGACAACCACATCAGGACCCTTTCCTGTTGCTTGTAAATAAGAACTCCTCCTCTTAATCATTTCCTACCAATTGAATGCGATCCTGCATTAAGTGTTTGCGGATGGCGAGGATCAGTTCAGTGAGGAAGTACACTCCTACTGCCGGCCAGGTCCAGGCCCAAATGAGTTCAATCGGTTGATACAGTTCCATTAATATTGGCTGGAGCCATTTTAAGCAGAATAGCGATAAGAATACCCAACAGATCGAATAGGGCAAACAGATATGTCCATGCAACTGAAAGGGAGTATTGGAATAATCCCACCATTGCCGATGAAATAGTTTCAGCAGCAGTGCGCCGCTGATATATTCCACAATGCTCGGTACAAACAGACATAATAGGAGGATTGTACCGCTACTAGTCTCTGGCGAAATCAAACAAACCAAAATAACCGGTGCAAAGCCGTACATCGGTTTAAAGGGGCCAACTAAAAAATTTTCTTTAAAAAATTTTCGATTGGTAAAATAGTGATAGCTGTTTTCCAATAACCAGCCAAGAAAGGAATATACCGTGAAACAAAAAACGATGGCCGCCACCCCTTCCATTGTTAGTACATCAAGAGGCTGAGACGCCGCATCCTCCACCCAGCTCAACTTCATAGAACCACCCCATTATGAATGAACAATTTCCACAATAGGTTTTGCTGTCAGACTGGAAAATATACCAAAACATTCCTATTTCCTTAAGAACAAAATCGCTAACGCGACTTTAATCACGTCCCAAGTGAAGATTATTCACTTGGGATATCTTTCATTGTGCCATTACAAAAAGGACAGACTACTTCTACTTTCTCATCTTCTTCCAAATCAAAATGAAACTCTTCCACTACAAATTCAGGAACTTCATCTTCTTTACCACAATCCATACATTTGAAAAGCAAGATTTTTATCTCTTTGATCTTTTCTACACTCTTCTTTCTTCGCTTAAAATTGGCACTAGAAAGAATTTTCATCACTGCTTCCAATTTCCTAAAGTAAAAAGCCAACAATGTTGGCTTTTTTTAAGCTAATATCTTATTCTCTTCCTTCTTAAAGAAGCTTTTCATCGCATGGAATACATCTGCTTTTTGTTTGAGGATATATAGTTTTACAGTAACATCTAATTCAATGCTTAACTTCCTTGTTGCGAACAGGCAGCTCGAAAATTCCGGCAATCCTGACTAATTTATTTAGGTTTATTTCCCAGCAAAAATCAGCTATTGAGTTTGTTAAATTATAATGTTACAATTGTTAAATTTGACTTTTGGACTATTTGTGAACATTCATAATTTTGTATAGACATTCATTCATTAAATCCATAAAATTTTGAATAAAGAACGAGAAATAAATCAAGTTAAAAGTATTAATTTTACAACTTATTACAATTTATTTCAATAGTTTTTTATGATCAAAATTTTACAGGGAAGAAAAGCACTAAAATAATGCATAATAGAAACAAAATTTGCCAACAAAAATTTGCAGATGAGTTTCAGCATTTTAGAACAGACAAAAATGGGATTAAGGAGATGCTTTAAATGACAAGAACTACTCTGTCAAGGTCTCTAAACGAACCTGAAACAAGTTCTAAAAATATCAGAGCCGAATTCAAATTAATTATTAATTCTTTAGATTGTTTGGAAGACTGTTATTTTTCAATAGTGGACGCAACAGGCAAAATTATTTTCATCTCAAAAGGCTTTGAAGACATAGATGGCTACATAATTAGCGAGATCTTAGGAAAAAATGTATTGGATGTCTACAAACTGGGGAAAGAAAATAGCGTACATATGAAAGCAATAGATGAAAAGCGGGTATTGAGGGATACACTATTAAGATATCCTTCAGCCAATTGTCAGCCTATTGAGTTCCTAATGGATATATATCCGGTTTTTTCGGGAGAAGACGTAATCGGTTCATTTGCCATAAGCCGCGACACAAGCAAAATACAAACACTTACCAACAAAGTCGTTCAACTTCAAAAAGCACTTTATCATCATCAAAAAACGAACAATAACGGAACCCAGTTTTGTTTTGACGACATCATTGGTTCGGGAGAATGTATGCAAAGCGTCATAAATACAGCGAAAAAAATGGCTCGTTCCGAATCAAGGATCATGATTCTTGGAGAAACAGGAACAGGCAAAGAGCTCTTTGCCCAGAGCATTCATAATGACAGTTCAAGGGCCAAAGAACCTTTTATCGCCGTTAACTGTTCAGCCATTCCGGATACTTTGCTTGAAAGCATCCTGTTTGGAACAAATAAAGGTGCTTTTACCGGTGCCGAAAATAAAGCCGGATTGTTCGAGGAAGCAAAAAACGGCACACTTTTTTTGGATGAACTCAACTCTATGAGCGTCGTTCTCCAATCCAAGCTCTTGAGAGCATTGGAAACCAATCGTATCCGCAGAGTGGGCGGCAACAAAGAAATTACTGTTAACCCGCGTATTATTAGTGCGATGAATATCGATCCCAAAGAAGCAATAGAAACAGAAAAGCTTAGAAGCGATTTTTATTACAGACTCGCTGTGGTCACCTTAGAATGTCCGCCTTTACGAAACAGAAAAGAAGATATTATTACTCTGTCTTGGAGTTACATTAAGAAATATAATAAAATTCTCGGTAGAAAAATTGACGAGATATCCAATGAAGTTATCCAAGTCATGCAAAACTATGACTGGCCGGGAAATGTTCGCGAATTAAGTCATAGTATCGAACATGCAATGAACATGGTCGATCCTGCTGATACTTCACTGTTGGTTCAGCATTTACCCGCGTTCCTTCAAGACAAAACCCTTGAGAAAAATATTTTGCCAATTACTGTTTCAAAAATTAATAATTATAAACAATTAATGGTGCAAGTTGAAACAGATATTTTGACTCAAGCATTAAAAAGAAATAATGGTAACATTAACAAAACAGCCAAGGAATTAGATCTGTCCAGACAATGTTTATTTTATAAGCTGAAACGATTGGATATCGATATTCAACATGAGATTCATATCGATTAATTTTTTGATTTTATGTTCATTAGTGAACAATAACGAATAACCTGAAACTTCTTTTGGTTATCAAAGCAGAAAAGCAAAATCACATCTGTGACTTTGCTTTTTTATTTAAGCTTATTTAAAAAATAGCCGCCTTGAAATCTTTTTGGTTCATATGAAACAATAAAAGCTTTCGGCTCAAATCTTTCCACAGTTGCTATTAATTCTCTTTCTCTATTTCTTTTTGTTAGTATCTCCATTCTATATCGATCACTATTCATTCCTTCACCCGTATATAATGTTACGCCAAACCCATTTTCTCTTAAGGTGCGAACCAACTCACTATTTTTCATTTGTGTATTCACGTTAACAATTATATAACCAATGGCTAGCTTCTGTTCCAATTTCGTTCCCAAGATAATCCCGATCCCGAATCCAATTGAATAAACAATCATAGAAATAATGCTTTTATCCCCATTGAAAACCAACGAAAGGCCAAATACGTAAATTAATGTTTCGATAATCCCCATTATCGCAGCAAGAACCGTAATATTCTTTACAAGAAACAATGTTCTTAGTGTATAGATAGGTACATATATGAGCTGTAAAACGATAATCAATAAGATATTTAGCATAAATGAACACCTTGAACCTTTCACTTTATGAGGACTGATTTCGAACAGCATGTCCTAAATCTGCTATTTGGTATTTAAAATCAATAGGTGAAAAGAAGTAGCAATGATCAAACAGACCCCTTTAAATATCAATTGTTTTTGCAATAGCGTTTCGTTCTGTCTCTCGCGGAGGAATCCTCTCTCAGGTCTGAATAACCGATCATAATGACGGCACCTATTATCAATGTACATCCAAGTAATGAAGACCAGGTCAGCGGTTCATATAAAACAATGATACCTGCTGCCATGCTGATCACCGGTTCCAAGGTACTGAGAATGGATGCATTTGCCGAACCGATCCTTTGCACACCTTTTATAAATAAAATCAGCGCCAAGGCGGTACAGAAAAAGCTGACCAATCCGGTATAATATAAACCCTTTAGTGTCAAAGCAAGCAGCCAATTTCCCCGAGTTGCAAGCAGCACCAGGGAAGTGATGGAAGCAATCAAGCAAGCATAAAAAGCCAATACAAAGCTGTCCATCTTTTTTAGCTGAGGATGATTAATTGACAACACATATACGGCAAAAAATACAGCTGAACTTATCGCCAGTCCAACACCTCGAAGAGAAAAATTGTTCCCGTCAGGATCAGCTATCAGGTAAATCCCTCCCAGAGATGTCAAAAGTGCCAACCATTTATAAAAGTGCAATTTCTCATGATAGATAAAATAGGCAAGCAGCATTACAAGTACGGGAAACAAGTAATGAAGCGCAGTAGCCACTCCGGCACTAACATAATTATAAGATAAATATAATGTTAAAATAGTAGCCGTATAGCCCAGTGTACTCGATAATAATAATGGAACTATTTGCTGTCTTTTAACATGAAAATTAATCTTCCTGCAACGTATGAAAATTCCCAGCATAGCAGCAGCCATTCCAGAACGCAAGAAAGTAACATCATATGCTGTAAGTCCTGTTGAATAGGCCAGTTTGACCCAAATTGGCATAAAGCCAAAAAAAATGGCGGAAATAATAATATAAATAATTCCAGGAAACTTGTGCATCTGTTGTACCCTCCATTTGTGGGATAAAGGGCATGCACTGGAATTTAAACACAGTCAGGGTGTATAAATCACTCTTTATCTCTTATTTATCGTATATCTTTCCTTATCTTTCCTTACTTCCAATGCAAACAGCAACATACTTTTTACGGCATGCTGCTGTTTAATATGGGATGTAATCTTAATCAACCGAACTTGATTCAGCTAACGTTAATCCTTTTGTCTCAGGAGCCATGGCGATTGAGACAATCAGTCCAAGAACCGAGATTCCTGTGCCGATCATCATGGTTGGCCCAATTCCATGATGATCCATGAAAATGGGTAATGCATAAGTAGATAAAACGGTTCCAATTCGGCTAAAAGCCATTGCTGCACCAACAGCAGAAGCACGAATTTCAGTGGGAAATAGTTCATTCGGATACAGCCATTGCAAAATACCGGGTCCGCCGGAAAAGAATGCATAAATTCCAAAAGCCGCAACAACAATCCATATATTTGCATTAGGAAAAAATCCTAAAATGGCCAATGAAATGCTCATGATGGTAAAACTCCAGATCAGTAAGGGACGACGGCCTATCGAATTCAGCCAAAACATGGCAGGAACACAGCCGATTAAAAAAAACATACTGATAATAATGTCACCTAAAATAGCTTGCTTTCCCACCCCGAAGCCGAATGCCTTCATGATCTGCGGACCAAATGTATACAAACCGAACATAGGTACAACCTGACACGCCCATATGGTACCGACAAACACCATTCTTCTAAAATATCCTTTTTCAAATAGCTTGCTATATCGTGTCTTCTTAACTTCTTCGGGCTCTAGTTCCACATCAGCACCAAATAATTTCTTCACAATTGCCCGTGCCTCATCAACTCGCCCTTTATGTGCCAGCCAGCGGGGCGATTCCGGAGTGCCCCATCGTCCGATCAGGAGGATCACACATGGAATAAAGGCACTGCCAAGCATCCATCGCCAGCCGCCATTAACATCAGACAAATAATATCCAACAATATCTGCGGCGGTTGCCCCTACATACCAAACTGCTGCTATAAATCCAATAGAAAGAGCTCTGTACTTTCGTGGTGTAAATTCCGCTACCAGAGAAGTTGCAATCGGATAATCTGCCCCAATCACAATTCCTATTAAAAATCTCATGACAACAAGCTGTATTGAAGAAGATATGAACATAGTCCCAATAGAGATGATTGCAATTGCAATAACATCGATGGTAAACATCAATTGACGCCCCACAAGATCAGTTATATATCCAAATAGGGCAGTACCGATAAAAATCCCTGCCAAAGCAGCCGCTCCAACTACTGCACTCCAGTGTGCATCTAAATTCAGCTGAGGTCCCAATTGAGCAAGGGCGACACCGATAATAACTAAGACATAGCCATCCAAGAAAGGACCGCCGCTGGCAAAAAGAGTCATTTTCTTCAGATATGGCGTAAATTCAAAATCATCAAGCGTTTTTTTTGATTGCATACTCTTTACTCCCTTTTTGGTAAACAATCGTAAATATCTATTGCGTGCTTTTTGATACTATTGCCAAAGCTGTATTCTATTAACAGCCTAACCCAGGGAAGCTGCAATTCCGCCGATTATTCCAATCATCACAAAACCTCGATTATTTTTTCCAGAAGGCCATCAATCTAATTGCTTCCTATATAATCTTTACAACCTGCATTTATTCTTCATTAGCATTAGCGGAATTGTTATGATCAAGGCAACAATTAATGCCAGTGAAAAAGTATTACAATCAATATTGAAGCAATTATATTTTGTTTTCATCCCTGAGTTTTCACATTATTTTCTCCTGTATGCCGATATAAAGATAGGAGTAAAGCGAAGTACTTTTTGAAATATTTCTGAACATCTCCTGAATTTCCACTATGGTATCAGTGCTTCACTTCTGCTCCTTTATAATATTGTATCGTTTACCAACCAGTTTTTTTGTACTTGTATATCTGCTTTTTTAGTTTCTTCGAATCCGCTGTTATTTCCATTCAATAATGCCAAAGTTTAGATACGGCTTTGCTTGTGTATACGCATCTATGACTCTGAAGTGAACCTTATTTTCGCCCATTATCCACATTTGTGTCTTAATGGTTGCCCCCGGAAGAAGTGATGCTGTAATGCGAGTTTTGAAACGTGTTAATCTCTCAGGTTCTCCGGGAATAAATGTTTTAACGAAATGGCGGCAGGCAACTCCTGCGAAACTCACAGCATGAAGAATTGGTTTCATTTGACCATTTGCTTTGGCATATTCCCAATCAACGTGCTGTGGGTGATAATCCCCGGACAATCTGTAAATGAGTGCTTGATTTTCAGGAATCCGCTCTTCAATCTCATAATCCGGTTCTCTATCCGGAATTTCCACGAAATCTTTTGGCGGTTTTGGCCCTCCAAAACCTCCGTCATAAATCAAACAATCCCAGCTTTCATTGGTAAATATTTTCGCACCGGTTTCATCGAAGGTCTCGCCGACATGCTGAGCTAACAAACCTTTATCAGAGCCGCGATCATACAACCCCTTGAGCAGTACATATGTGCTTAATTTACCGGACAATTTCGTCAGTGGCTGGTGAAATTGTAAATCAAATCCCCAATGGAGAGATCCGGCATAGTTATAACCATAATCAATTGTTTTCGTGACTTCACTGTCGACGATTGGCATCGCTGCAAACATGGGAAGAATTTTTAAATTCTTTTCATACACATATTCCAAGTCCGTTTTTCCATCGACACCGGCACCACAGCCAAGCGCAAACAGAATTAAATCCTTGAAATTGTAGTCACGTTCAAAAGGTCCGAATGTTTGCCCAACCATTTCCGTTTTTATTGCCATGTTTAATCATCCTCTCTTCTTAATAAATGATATCTGCAAAATTCATAGGCAAAGCCTGTGATTTATTCCAGCAATTTTTTTTGTACTTTATAGGTACAGGTCCTTGGAAAACATTTCCTCACCTCTATAAAGGACGGCACCTTGAATTCAGCCATATGCGCCCGGCAATATTCCAAAATCTCCTCAGTGTTAAATTCTTCACCCTCTTTAAAAATAATAAAGGCTTTGACTGCCTGATCACGAATAGGATCAGGCACACCAATCACTGCTGCTTCAGCAATTTTCGGATGACACATGAGGATATTTTCAATTTCAGTAGTGGAAATATTTTCACCGGATCTTTTGATCATATTTACTTTGCGGTCAACAAAATAAAACCAGCCTGACTCATCCACATAGCCCTTATCCCCCGTGTGTAACCATCCTCCGGGCCTCAATGCCTTTGCTGTTGCTTCCGGATCTTGATAATATTCCTTCATCAGAGTTCTGCCGGGTACACCCTTAATGTAAAGTTCACCAATTGTGTTAGGAGGAAGTTCATTCCCTTCCTCATCAATAATCTTTGCTTCATAAGACAAACCCGGTTTTCCGATCGAAGGCCAATTTCTCTCTCCGCTCGGAGGGGCGCCGATTACACCGACAAGAGACTCGGTTAAGCCATAGGAAACGAGCAATTGTACATTAAAGCGTTCTTCAAAGCTACTCTTTTCCTTTTCTGTAAGAGCAAGATAAAAGTACACTTCACGAACACAATGATTTTTTTCCCATTCTTGTTGAGGCTGCATCATCATTGTTCGAGCCATCATTGGGATACACTCTGTGATCGTAGCCTTATAGTCGCAAACCTGCTGCCAAAAACGTCTGGCACTGTATTTTTCCACTACAATCATCGTTCCGCCAACCGTAAGGATCGGCATGAGGGCATCAAGCTGAAAATCAACATGAAAAGCAGGCATAATCGTTAAAAACCGATCATCATGTCTCATCGACAGCTGCCAAGCGGTAAAAATACCTGCATATAACATATTGCAATGGGTAATGACAACGCCCTTTGGTTTGGATGTAGTACCCGATGTAAACAAAATTTCGGCCGCATCGTCACTGCTTAAAGGTCTGAGCTCCTTTAATTCCTTAGGTTGCTTTTCCTTACTGATCCCAAAGTTTATCGTCCCGGGAATTTGCTTTTCACTTCTTGCCAACAATATATTTTTTATACTGTTATCAGCATCCGGCCGGTCTCGATCATAAAAAGGTAAAAACTTTTCTTCTGTCACTGCGGTAGCAACACCGCATTTTATTATTATCTCTTTACATTCTTCTTGTGTGTATTTCGTATTTATGGGAACCATAACTGCTCCGATTTTGGCTAGACCAAACCAGCACATCAAGATCTCGGGGCTGTTATAGAGTTGAATGGCAACCTTATCTCCCTTTTTTATCCCTATCTGAATAAAAAGATTTGCCGTTTTATTAATTTCTTCATTAAATTGTGAGTAGGTAAACTCACAATTCTTGCCGTTGCAGTCATGAAAAATCAAGACTTTTTTTTCACCGTTTATCCGGGCCAGCTCATCCCACATATCTCGCAAAGTCTTGTTCCCCACTATATCTGCCATTCTTCACACCTCTTAACTCTCCCATCGCTCAAGTTTTGTACTTTAATCATTGCAGCCAAGCCTCATACATATGGGACTTTCCAGTTTAATTATTTTTCTGTTCATTATCCTTTACGGAATTCTACTCCCATTGTGCCCTCAGGGAACTCCCATTTCTTTACGATTGTGCCTAAGCATAAGATTCTGCAAGTACCGCATTCCAGACATCCGGCATAATCAAAGGTTAAGTCTTTATCTTCGTTAAGCTTGTACAGGCCAGCAGGACAGGCATTGACAAGCTTCATTTTCTCCTTCATATCGGGATAATAAGGATCTATTTCTATATGAGCATTCTCTTCATCAACAAAATATTTATTTACGCCCAATTTTTCCTCAATGGTTATACTCATACAGACTTCACTCCCTTCAGTCCGTCTTTTACCAAATTCATAAGACCAATCGTTTTTAAATGCTTCATCGCTTTCTTCCGTAATGGAACGGCTGGTTTTCCGTCAACCACAAACATTTCTTTCATTATATTGGATACCATTTCCGGGTATTGGTTAAAAATGCGATCATTATCCATAAATGCAGGGAAGTTTTGATAAACAGAAAGATCATGCATGATGAAACTTTTATCCAGTAATTCCTTGTAGCTTTTGAGAGAGGCCGAACTAAAATCGCCCTTTTCTCTTGCAGCAAGAACAGCCTTTGCGGCCAGCTCTCCTGAAGTAATAGCCAAATCCATCCCTCTTACCATATAACCGATGTTTAAGCAAAAGCCGGCTGCATCGCCGCAAATCAGGAAGCCGTCACCATACAAGGTTGAGACCATGGATAAGCCAGCTTCAGGCACAACGTGACCGCTTCTTTCAATAAGCTTTCCATCTTTAATTAAAGGCGCAATTTCAGGATGATTGGTAAATGATATAAGCATTTCCTCGATTGTTTTATCGCTCTCTCCGATATTCTCCAGGCCAAGAACCAAGCCAATCGAAATGCTTTCCTTATTGGTATACAGGAAACCCCCGCCGACGAGCCCATTGCTGGGAGACCCGGCAAATAACCATGCGGCGCCTTCATTACCTGTTAAGCCAAAACGATCCTCAATCACTTTTGCCGGCAGCTCATAGATTTCCTTGACACCCACAGCAACCTGAGAAGGCTGTACCCTTTTTCTAAGGCCTGCCTTTTCAGCTAATAGTGAATTGACGCCATCCGCCAAAATCACGACATCTGCTTTCATTTCCTCATCGCCGCAGATAACACCTGTGACCCGATTATTTTCCATTATTAATTTGTCGACCTTAATACCCGCTGCAGCGATCGCTCCCGCCTCTTCTGCCTTGTTAAAGAGCCATCGGTCAAACTCACCGCGCAAAACCACATAAGAATCACTGCCCGTTTCAGCTAAGTAGGGAGAATGATAATCCATTGTTACCGCATCTTGTTCAGTCATCATACTGATACGTTCTTTAACTACTCTTCTCTCTACTGGTGCTTCCTCTGCAAAATTTGGTATTATTTCTTCTAAACTGTGAGCGTAGAGGCGGCCTCCAGTCATATTTTTAGAACCACCGTAATTACCTCTTTCAATGAGCAGAACCTCCAAACCCTCCTGTGCCAAAACATAAGCTGCAGTAGAGCCGGCAAGGCCTCCTCCTACGATAATTGCGTCAAATTTTTCCTCGCCCATTGCTTATCACCCCTACAAATAGTTGTTCTTGATTATGATAGATACTCTGATGACGGGATATTTTTAAAATGCTGCTGAAAAGCTGGTATTAGTCTCTTTAGTAACGAGAATCATGTCTCTCATTCTATGCTTTCAATTTTTCAACGATTTGCGGCAGAACTTTATACAGATCTCCGACCAAACCAATATCAGCATGTTTAAAAATCGGTGCATTTTTATCCTTGTTAATCGCCACTAGTGTTTTAGCTTGGTTTACACCTACCAGATGCTGAATTTGGCCTGATATACCCATGGCAATATAAATATCTGGCTTCAGAACAACGCCGGATACACCAATATAGCGTTCTTTGCTCATCCACTTCTCGCCTTCGGCAATCGGCCGGCTGCAGGCCATCTCGGCTCCAACCTGAGCAGCAAGTGCTTCAGCCATTTTCAGATCCTCTTTGTTTGCAAAACCTCTGCCAACGCCAATAACCCGTTTCGCAGCACTTAGATTTACTAATTCGCCCTGTTTTGGACGACTTTCCAGAATCCGAATTCCAGCATCGTCGACATTCGAATCGACTTCGATGATCTTTCCCTGTCTTGCCGCTTCCTTAGGCATTGAAGCAAATACTCCTGTACCGATTGTTACAACAGCTGTTTCTGATAAAGCTTTTTCCGTTCTTATTGCAGCACCGCCATAAACCATGTGTTTCGCAATAATGCTTCCATCTTCTACTCTAATCCCTGTAACATTTGAAATTGCACTGGTACCTAATTGAGAGGCAATTCGTCCAGCGATTAACTTACCGCGAATGGAAGAATGGACCATTACTAAGTCTGCTTTTTCTGCACGGAGCAATTCGGTAATTGATGTAGAATAGGCTTCTACCATTACTGATTCCCCGGGATGTTCAAACAAATAGACAATGTCGGCTCCTGACGCAATAGCTTCTTCGTCTTGATTTTTATCACCAAATAACACGGCAGATACTTGCGCACCGAGTTGGTGTCCTCCGGTGCACAATTCTCCGATAGAGTTTTGATCATCGGTTATAATCCAAACATTATTGATTGTCATAAAATCTTCACCTCTTTTTTGATTACTTCAATTCAGCACTTAATAGTTTCACAAAAGCATCCACAACATCTTCAGATTCGCCTTCAAGAATATTTAGGCGGCGATCCACCTGTTCAGGTGCCAGTGTGCTCACGATCATACTGGATGGCTGATAATCTGCAGCTTCGATCTCAGTTAATGTCAATTTGTTCACCGGCTTTTTATTGGCCGCAATAATATCTTTCATCCCTGCTATCCTTGGGACATTAATTTCCGATGAAACGGACAGGACTGCAGGTAATGTGATTTCAAGTACTTGAATCGCATCTTCAAGAGCACGTTCAACGATGACTTTGTCTCCCTGAGGCGTAATTTTATTTACCGCATTAACGACCGGAATCCCCAACAATTCACCTAATTGATTGCCTACCTGCTGGGCATATAAATCCGATGAACCGGCACCGCACAAGATCAAATCAAAGTTACCCATTTTTTTTATGGACGCTTCCAAAATCCTGGCCGATTGATATGTGTCCGCTTGTTCCAAGGTTTCATCTATCACAACATAAAGATCATTCAGACCTCTGGAAAGAATATCTTTTTTCAATTTTGGATTATCGAGAATTTTGCCTCCAACACATAAACCAGACAATTGGCCTTCTGTGGCATCTACGATTTGTTTGCCTGCTTCAACAGCATTGAGATCATATTGACCAAATTTCCATTCCGCCTTTTCAAAAGAAATCTGTCTATCTTTTGCAACGACGATATCCTGTTCTTCAGGTACAGCCTTACAGCATGAAATAACTCTCATATTTCCACCTTCTTAATCTATTTTTCATTTACAGCCCAAGATGTGTGGGACGAGGTGCACTTATCCACTGGCCATGCACCTCATCCCTCTCACATGATCGAAGCCTTATCTGCTTTCGCTTTTTTTGATTATGCGTTTTTCACATAGTTCCTGAATGCGCTCGTTTGAATACCCGAGATTGAGCAGAATATCCTCCGTATCCATTCCCAGCGTTGGCATTGGCCGCCAAACTTGTCCCGGATTGTTTTTAAATTTAGGAAAAATATTTGGACCTTTGCATTTTTTCCCCTCAATCGTTTCCCATTCTATGAAAGCTTCGCGCTCAATAAAATGAGGATGGTCCGGCAATTCTTCAAACGTCAGCATTTTATTAGCCGCAATTTTGCAATCTGAAAAGTCTTTTTCTACTTCATCCACCGGCTGCGTCAAAAGGTATTCTTCTATTTTTTGTTGGATTAAGTCTGCTTTAGGGCTATCAAGCCAAAGTGCCGTTGTGCCTTCCGGATATTCATCCGTTCCCCAAAGATAACCCAGTCCGATTCTTTCAAGAATCGCCTTGTTCTGTGGAGCCCCATAAAGACATAAACTAAGGAAGCCATCCTTACACTTATACACCCCAATTCCACATAAGTTCTGATGTCTGGCCCCTGCACGCGGATAGAGTATTCCTCCATTAAGGTAATCCATCATATAATAGGCGCCCATGCGAAGCATCACTTCATACATGGCAACATCAATACTCTCTCCTTCTCCTGTTTTCTGAGCCTTATGAAGGGCAGCCAGAGATGAGCCTACTACCATAAGTGCAGTCATATAATCACCGGTATAAGGAGCAGCAATCATAGGTTGATCTTCAGCCCCATTTTGAGCTAAGTAACCGCTAAACGCCTGGGCTGTTTGGTCGTACGCTGCCCTGTTTACTCTATCAGGCACCCCATATTGGCCATACCCAGAAACATGAACGATGACCAGGGATTTATTGTGTTCCCACAGCAATTCATCCGTAATGCCACGTTTTTCATAGACTGGCCCTTTGCTCGATTCAATAAAGATATCTGCTGTTTCGATCAGTTTTAAAAATACTTCTCTTCCTTCTTCCGAGAAGAGATTTAAGGATAAACTGTGCTGATTCCGCCGTTCTAATTCTTTAACATATGTCGTGTCTCTCATTGAGTCACCGTTAAATGTATTTTCAATCCACGTTACATCTGCTCCCCATTCCGCCATCATTTGTGCTGCTTCCGGAGCAGCAATTTCAACTGCAGAATAAACAACTTTTAATCCTTGCAGATTTCCGAATACCGGCATATTTGAATTTTTCGTCATCGTTTCAATATCTCACCTTTCGTTTAAGGTAGTAGAATCTTAATTTTGATATACGACTGTTCCCATTCTTAATCCTTAGCGATATTGTTTGAGCACCGCTCTGCCTGCTGTGAGGATTTGCATTTCATCGGTTCCGCCGGAAACCCTGTCGACACGAAGATCCCGCCAGAATCTGCTGATGCGATGATCACCCGCGATCGCAACGCCACCTAATATTTGCATTGCATCATCAACAACTTCAAAGGCTGCATGTGCACAATAATATTTACACATTGCCGCATCACCTTTTCCCATTGTGCCATTGTCAAATTTCCATGCAGTTTCATATAACATGTTTCGCATATTTGTGATCTTGATTGCCATATTAGCAAATTTCTCTTGGATTAATTGGAATCTTCCAATCTTCTCTCCAAATTGCTCTCTTTGATTGGCATATTTGGCTGCATCCTCAAAAGCACAAAAAGCTGTGCCATAGTTCGTGCATCCAACTAAGAACCTCTCAAAGTCGAATTCCTCTTTTACTCGATTAAAACCATTTCCCTCAGTTCCAAACATATCTTTTTCTTCTAATTCAACATTATCGAAGTAGATTTCACAGCAGCTATCCATTCTCAAACCAAGCTTAGAGAGCTTCTCAAGTTTAATGCCTTGTTTCTTCATATCAACAAACCACTCTGTAAACGTATTGTAGTTTTCAGAATCTCTTGCCATTACCACTAAATACGGAACTCCCGCACTGCTTGTAATAAAGGTTTTATGTCCGTTTAGATATACTTTTCCATTCTTACGGGTGTAAGTAGTCTGAAGGCCTCCAACATCTGATCCGGCTCCTGGCTCAGTAATGGCAGAATTCCACATTTGTTTGCCTGTACCACGCAAAGCCATGATTTTCTCAATTTGTTCTTCAGTTCCTTCTCGTAAAATTGTGTTAAATCCTGGTAACTGATAGAGTACGTAGGTCGGTGCTCCCAATCTTCCAAGTTCTTCCCAAACAGCTGTTAAAGTAACCAGCCCTGCATTAAAACCGTCATGTTCTTCCGGCAATAAAAGACTGTCAATACCTAAATCAGCCAATTCCTTTACAAATTTTTCCGGATATTTGCTGCTGGCATCACATTCTGCAAAATAGCTGTCCCAGTTTTCTCTAGCCATCAGCTCTCGAATACCTTTAACTAATAATTCTTGCTCGTCCGTAAGTCTAAAATCCATTATTAGCCCTCCTATTTTTTCTAAATTCTTCGTCATTGCTCCCTAAAGAGGGACACCGCAAATCTACTTAAAAAATTTAGCAGCACCTTTTTTGACAAGAGAAACCATGTTTTTTCTTTGTCGACTATATATAATGCAAGAACTGTGCCAGATCCCCGATACTTTTCGTGTAAAAGAAAATGATTTTTACGCGAATTTATGCCTTAAATGTGGAGGTTGCTATTTACTAAGGAAAACAAAATAAGCTCATATTTCGTTGTTGTCAAAATTTTTTTACATGTAAAATATTTTTGTAGGCCTTTGATAGGTTGTCATCGAGAGGGTAATATAGTATGTAAAAATTTTTTGACAAACAGGAGTCACTTCCGAACACATCAAGCTTCAAGATGACATTTTTGTTGAATTTAAAATGTGTAAATTTGGTGAATAACAATAAATAAACGAGGCTTTGGAGAGTTATATGTAAATGAGGCTATATATAGAAAAAACGACAGGTTTTCTTCTTTCTACCTGTCGTTTGGTTAAATATATTTTTTTAAACTATCATTCTATAGATCATCGTTAAAAAATTTCATAGAGACCTGTTCATTAGCTCTCTATCGGAATAATTGGCAATATCATGTGAGAAGGATATTTCTCATTATGATAAATCATTTGCTGTGCTTTAACAGCCTCTTTACTCTCCAACATTGATTTCCCGGTATTTAAATTTGGCGCATACTGAGGAAAACTGCTAGAGGAAATTTCCAGTGTGATTTGATGCCCTGGTAAAAACACATTGCTTGTTGCCCAAAGATCGATTTCATATGCAACGATTTCCCCGTTCAATTCCTTTTCAGACTTATTGCCATTGCGATATTTTGCATTTACAATTCCTTCTGTTAAAATGATGGCCCTTCCATCAGGAGCAGTATCGACAAGCTTGGCAACGAAATCCGTATCCTTTGCATCTGTTGAAGCCCATAGCTTTACTTTTATCGGTCCTGTCACTTCAATTGCTTCTGTTAACGGATTAGTTGAATAGACCAGTACATCTTCTCTTTCTTCGTTCAAGCTTTGATCAATCGGACCGGGGCCCATTGCCAACGATGCTGCAAATAACGTACCTCCACCTTTTGTCGGTACCGGGTGGTTCGGATCAAAAATAAAAGTATCTGTCTCCTCCTCTTCAGGCTGATTCATAGAAAGATGGCCATCACCATTTTTTGTATTTGCTTGTCCCTTGCTGTGCAAATAAAAATTCGTGTATTGAGTTCGCTCAAGTGGCCATTCCATTTCATCTCTCCACTTATTAACTCCCATAATGAAAATTTTAACTGGGGGTTCCGTTTCAATACCTGTATCCATCCCTTTTAGCCAATAGTCAAACCAGCGAATATGAAGATCGGTAATGTTCTCCTTCAAATCAATCCAATCTCCGGAAGATTGAACACCAAAGCTGCATTCTCCTTGCACAGACGCAAAATTGCCATGTGTCCATGGCCCAACGATTAACTTTTGTAATTGTTCTGATTTTGTCATTTCCACATAATTGGTCAACGTCGGACCAGTAAAACAATCATACCAACCGCTTAAATGAAAAGCTGGTACATCCAGATCCTTGTATTTGTCAGCAATGCTCGATTTCTCCCAGTAATCATCTTCCTCAATAGGATGGGACAATTCTTCAAAAAAATAATCAGTTACACCAAGTTCTCTTAATGGAGGCCATTGATTAATCGGAGCAAAGCGGTAGAAATCTTCTATGTTATTCAGACTATCGGCAACCTTTTGGATGGCCTCATTTCTTTCCTGAAGGTTTTCATGTTTTCGCTTCAGCATATCAGCAGCAATCGATTCGAGTGACCAGGTTTCAGACAAACCTGCAAGGTATACTCCATTTCGATAATCAAAACCATTTCTAAGATCATTTAAAGTCATTGTCGGGAAAATAGCTGTTAAGTGTGGTGGCTTCCTTACTGCTGCCAAAAGCTGCGTATAGCCATAATATGACATACCAAACATGCCTACTTTTCCTGTTGAATACGGCAGTGTTGCTGCCCATTCCACCGTATCATAACCATCTTCTGCTTCTTGATTAAATGATTGGAATTCACCTTCAGACTGAAAGCGACCTCTTACGTCCTGAACTATTACAACAAAATCATTTTCCACGAGTCGATTGGTATCTAAATAACGATGTGAATAATGTGGCAGATCCTTACTGTAAGGAAGCCTCGTTAACAAAACTGGAAAAGTCCCCTCTCGGTCAGGACGATAAATATCCGCATAAAGGACGACACCATCTCTCATCTTACATGGTACATTTTTTTCAACCAGAATTTTAGTTTGTTTCATGAGTTAGCACCCTATTTTCTTATAATTTTCAGCTTTCATTAGGCTGTCGTGAAATCTTTTATTCCTATTCGCCTTTTGAGATTCTATCTCATTGATTAACATTCAGAGCTAGTTTTCTCTAAATGCAAGGAACAAGCAAGATCCAGCAGCAATCATAAAAAAGGACATTCTAAACCTTTTTAGAGAAATTTGTCATTACAAAACTCAAATCCAATTAAAAAGTAGAATGTCCATTATGATGGTAACTTTGACACTATCCAAGACTAGCTTTATTTTTTTTAGATTCTCTCCAAACAAGTAAACTAAATACTACTGCCATTGCTAATAATCCAAACTGAAGCATGTATACTGTGTGATAACCAGAAGTCACAATATTTCCAGCTTTATCTGTGATCATTCCTGCTACTAGTTTGGGCATATATATATCCGAAGAGTATGCAATTAATGAAATTAACCCAGAAGCTGTACCTAAAATTTGATCAGGTATTCCTGCTTCACCAATTTGGCCAAAATAAATTGCACGAGCACCAAGTTGAAAGAATGCTATCACCAATACGATAACCATAGCTGAAATAACATAAGATGAACTTTTTGGTAAAAGCATAATTGCCGCAACAAATACCGCTTCAACAATCGCAGTTGTTAATAATGTTTTAGCTGTAGATTTAAATCTAGTTACAACAAATACTAATGCTGGACCAGCTATTAAACCAAGTCCGTTTGTACGGAATACTGCAACAAACGATGCTTGTTCATTAGACATTCCGTAAGTGTTTGTTAATAATTGGTTAAATACACTTGTTGTTGTAAGTAATGCATAGAAAGCAAACACAACAAGTGCTGCATACCATAATCCAGGTATTTTTATCGCATCTATTACTCTCGAAAATTTGAATTTTGAACTGTCATCATCTTCGCCTTCTATAGTATCAATATCTTTAAATAAGATCGCATATAAAATACCTATTATAGCTGTAATTATTGCTAACACAATTAACCCAGGTTGAATTCCACTACTTGTATTACCAATGATTTTTACAAGTATAGTGTTTACAATAATTCCACCAAGTCCTACGAATGTATAGGTAAATCCAAAAGACTTAGTTTGATTTTCTAAACCACCAGCTCTTGCTATCGAAGTAATCCATGGTGACCAGAATGTTAAAATTGTAGTTAATCCCAATGCAATATAAATGATTTTTATTACACTAATATTAGTTACAAATGCACTTAATAGAATTAGCACTGTTGTAGCGATATATGAGAAAATCGACAATCTCTTTGGTCCAAAAATATCAACTAAAATACCAGATGGAAGATACGTAATTAAAGCTATAATTCCATATATACCTACTAACCCAGCCAATGTTGTTAAGTTAGTGTGGTATCTACCAAGCATTTGATTGCCCCATGTGTAATATAAGTACGGCAGTACATAAATTATAGGGTTGGCAAACCCAAGTACTATCAATCTTGCAAAATACTTCGTTTGACTAATTTTCATAATATTTTCCCTGCCTTTATTTTTTGTTTGTGTTCAAAACAATTCTTTTCATTTTAAAATTCTTAAATCCCCCTCCTTTTCTACTAAATTTTTTTGCCTGGGTCTATCGGTTAAAACTTCCTAAGAGTTTAAATCAAACAAAACAGTAAAACTCTTTAAAGACTACAATTTCAGATTGCTACCAAAGTTTTCCTATGCCATGTCCAACCAAACTGTGTGATCTTTGATTAAATTACAACAGACATATCATTGAATTGACCCTAGTTTTCTTACTAAAGGCATATAATTACGCAAATAGAAAAAGATTAACTAATCATGATACAAGCCACTTTTTCATTACATACTGCATACATTTATAATGATTCAGTCAGTCCTACAAAAATTGTCCCTATTTTTTCACCTCCTCAAATGAAGAAAATCTAGTAGAAAACATACAAAAACAAATTCATGGTTTCTCTTTGTCAAAAATATATAATGCAAAAAATGTGCCAGGCATTCGGTCTATTTCGTTTCAAAACAAAAAGTTCTACCTGGAATTCCAGCCTCATTTTTGTGTTTTTTCATAAAGTGAGAAAGACAAAATGAACTCTTTTATCGTTGCTGTTAAATTTTTTTTACAAGTAAAAATTTTTTGAGGGCTTTTTTTGGCTTGCCTTCTAGATGATTATTTAATGCGTAAAATTTTTTTGACAAGAAGGAGAATCTTCTTACTACATACAGAACCGTATTGGACTTTTTTAACCCGAAGATTAGAAAGAAATTTTGCCATTGATAAATTTATGGATATTTGTTCATATCCGGAAAGATGTGAGACACCCTTTAGCTAAAAAATCCCCCGAGCCATCCGTCTGAGGGAATCTAAACCACTTATTCATTCCACAAACTGTAAAGTCTGAAATTTTATCCAGAATTCTAAAAATAACCCTTTAGAGCTAAAGGCATGGAAATTGCATTACTAATATACTGAAACACATGGAATATATGCAGCATGCTTTGACTATCTTGCTTATTTCCAAAAAACCTCTTTGCATGAGATTTTCCATGCTTTTTTTATTCAAAATTATGAATAATATTTGACATAGTATGAACTAATATTGCATTTTTTTCAAAAATAGCATTCTAATATAGATGAACTAAAATGGCCATTCATAACAAACAAGTTGGAAGAAAAAGCTGCGCTAAAATGATTTGGAATATCTAACTTTTTGTGATAGAAAGCCGGCAATTCCCACTGTAGCATGTCACTATAGATGAAGGAGGTTCAAATAATGAATTTAGCATCTGGATTATGGCAACAACAGGCATTAAAGCATACGATGACGCAGGAACTATCTCAGGCGATTGCTTTGCTTCAATATTCTTCACAGGAACTGACCAGTTTTCTGGAATCCAAAGCTCTCGAAAATCCACTTTTCAATTTGAAAGATGCCCCAATTGAAAATGGTTCTAAGAAGTGGAAAGCAGAAAGAAATAAGTCAGATTGGATGGAACAGATTGCTGATAAATCAATATTGCTTGAGGATCAGCTGTTATCACAATTGAATTTAAATAAATATTCGAGAATCCAATTAATCATTATTAAAATTCTTTCGCAAAATTTGGATGAAAATGGTTACTTTCGAGGTAATTTAGAGGAAATCTCAATGAAAATGAATGTTTCAAGGCAACTGGCAGAAGAATGCATTGGCATTATCCAAGGACTTGAACCAGCCGGAATCGGGGCCAGAAATCTGCAGGAATGTTTACTTATTCAAATTCGGCGTAAAAGTCCAGAAGATAAGCTTGCGTTAAAAATCATCACCGACTATTTTGTTTTATTTGCAGAGAGAAAATGGACTAATCTTTCAAAGGAATTGAAGGTCCCAATTTCAGAAATTCAACATGTATTTGATGACATTCAAAAACTGAATCCTAAGCCTGGATTGACATTTGCAACGGAACAAACCCATTTTATTATCCCTGATGCCATCATTGAAGTAGAGAAACACGAGATTTCAGTGCGGTTGTGTGAGGCGTCTGTTCCAAAAATAAATTTTAATTCATCCTACTACAAGATGTTTTCCGGAAATGAAGATCCTCTGGTAGATCAGTTTCTTCAGGAGAAGCTCCAAGATTTCCAATGGATTATGAAAGGGATCGAACAGAGAAGAGAAACCTTGTCCAAAGTAATTTTGAAAATAGCAGAAAAACAGCAGGAATATTTTCTGGGATGCCCCAGCCATTTAAACCCAATGACTATGAAAGAACTTGCACAGGAGCTTGATGTACATGAATCAACCATTAGCAGGGCTGTCCGGGAAAAATACGTTCAAACACCTACAGGAATGGTTACGCTTAAATCATTTTTCTCCAGTGCCGTTCCGACTGCGTCTGATAAAAGCGCTTCATCAATCCAGGTAAAGAAAAAACTTTCGCTTATTATTTCAGCGGAAAATAAAAAACGCCCCCTATCAGACCAGGATATTGTGAAAATTCTCGAGGATAAGGAAAGTATCGTAATCTCGAGAAGGACAGTTGCCAAATATCGGAATCAATTGGGAATCCCTTCTTATGCTAATCGAAAAAGATACTAAATAGTCCATTGAATGATATTCTTGCCATTTGGATTTGATAGCCAATGCAAATATTTATGCTTAATTTTATCTTGTTTTATAAGTGGATATAATTCCAATTACCGTCAATTTATTTGTTCAATTCATCACAAATTTATTTTGATATATAGCACATATGAGAGTTCCCGCTATCTTAAGGTAGCGGGACTTTTTTATTGTAAATTTCACTAAAACCAGGCCGGCTTGCATCACTGCTTCCAATTTTCTAAAGTAAAAAAAGCCAACAATGTTGGCTTTTTTTAAGCTAATATCTTATTCTCTTCCTTCTTAAAGAAGCTTTTCATCGCATGGAATACGTCTGCTTTTTGTTTGAGGATATAATATCTGAAGTTTTCATTCTTGATGTTTTTGTATGCGGACATTAAGGTGGAATGGCGGTTGTACTGATTAACCTCGCCATACCCAAACATATTGGATACTTTCATTAATTCTTCGACAAGCTTGACGCAGCGCGCATTGTCAGAGGTTAAATTATCACCATCGGAAAAATGGAATGGGTAAATATTGTATTTACTCGGATTGTATTTATCTTCGATTATCTCTAAGGATTTCCGATAAACAGATGAGCAGATTGTTCCTCCGCTTTCTCCTTTTGTAAAGAAGTCCTCTTCAGAAACAACCTTTGCTTCAGTATGATGGGCGATAAATTCAATTTCAACTGTTTCATATTTTGTCCGCAAGAAGCGGGTCATCCAGAAGAAAAAGCTTCTCGCCATATATTTCTCCCATATTCCCATACTGCCACTTGTGTCCATCATCGCAAGGACGACCGCTTTTGAATCAGGCTTTACCACTTCGTTCCATGTTTTAAATTTCAAATCCTCCCGATAGATTGGATGGAAGGTGGGCTTTCCATTCATCGCATTTCGTTTAAATGCCGTCATCATCGTTCTTTTCTTATCAATATTTCCCATTAATCCGGTCTTGCGGATATCATTAAATTCTATGTTTTCAACAAGGTTTTCATCCAATTCTTTTCGTTTCAAGTTAGGAAGCTCTAACTCTTTAAACAGAGCCTCTTCAATTTCCATGAGGGACACCTCTGCTTCAAAATAGTCTTCCCCCGCTTGATCTCCTGCTCCTTGACCCTTTCCAGGTCCTTTTGCTCCACTATTTCCATCACGAGCGACAACATCACCAATTTGACTATCTCCATTTCCTTGGCCAACATGTTTGTTTTTATCATAGTTATATCGAATTTTGTACTCATCAAGTGATCGGATTGGAATTTTGACCACATCCCGACCATTTGACAGAATAATATTTTCCTCTGTTATTAAATCTGGCAAATTATTTCGGATCGCTTCTTGAACCTTTTCTTGATGGCGCTGTTGGTCATCCTGGCCTTTTCGATGGAGGGACCAATCTTCTTGTGAAATGACAAACTGATTATTATTTTTTTCGGTCATTCAAACCCCTCCTTAATTTTTTTGTCACACATTTCTTCTTATTTTCATAAGATATCCCGAGTGTCAATATAGAAGTATCAATTTTTTGATTACTCTATCTTATGCAAGCCTCTTAAAATAATTTACTAATTATTACGACAATTGGTTATTTGCCTAGTCATAAGACAAGCCCGATTTCCCTCCATCATTGGATTTTGAAGAGCAGAATATGCACACAATCCAAACGATTGGGTAAATACCTTAGATTTAAAAAGAGCTGACTCATTGAATCAGCTCTCTTTAATGGACAATCATCGATTTAACAAACTACCAACATAACGTAACAGCTCATTAGCTGATGTGGAATTATAACCATGCTCATCGATTAATCGAGCCACAACTTCATTCACCTTCTTAAGCTGCTGCTCATCTGGCGTCTTGGTTGAGGTTGTAATCTTAACGACATCTTTTAAATCGGCGAACAGTTTCTTCTGAATAGCCTCACGAAGACGATCATGGGAATTATAATCAAATCGTTTTCCCTTTCTTGCATACGCCGAGATGCGAATCAGAATCTCTTCACGGAATGCCTTCTTAGCATTTTCTGATATGCCAATTTGCTCTTCAATGGAACGCATTAATTTTTCATCTGGATTAATTTCTTCCCCTGTTAACGGATCACGAAGCTTCACTTTATTGCAATATGCCTCAACATTGTCAAGGTAATTATCCATTAACGTTTTAGCTGACTCCTCATAAGAATAGACAAATGCCTTTTGAACCTCATTTTTCGCAATGTCATCGTATTCCTTTCGGGCAAGAGAAATAAAATTTAAATAACGCTCCCGCTGCTCGTTCGTAATCGATGGATGTTGATCCAGTCCTTCTTTTAAAGAAAGCAATACATCTAAAGCATTAATAGATTTCATTTCTTTACGAATAATGGTAGAGGAAATACGATTGATGACATAGCGCGGATCAATCCCACTCATCCCTTCATCGACAAATTCTTTTTTCAATTCCTTAACATCTGCTGAATTATAACCTTCTACATTCTCACCATCATAAAGACGAAGCTTTTTCACTAAATCAATATCGCCCTTTTTTGGTTCCTTTAATCGTGTTAAAATCGTGAACATCGCCGCAACTCGCAGCGTGTGAGGGGCGATATGAACCTCAGCCACATCGCTTTCATTAATCATTTTTTCATAGATTTTCTCCTCTTCCGTCACTTTTAAATTATACGGAATCGGCATCACGATGATTCTAGAATGGAGGGCTTCATTTTTCTTATTTGAAATAAAAGAGCGATATTCTGTTTCATTAGTATGAGCAACAATGAGCTCATCTGCACTGATTAGCGCGAAACGCCCTGCTTTAAAATTCCCCTCCTGCGTTAAGGAAAGTAAATGCCAGAGAAACTTTTCATCACATTTCAACATTTCTTGAAATTCCATCATCCCACGATTGGCCTTATTTAATTCACCATCAAAACGATAGGCCCGAGGATCTGACTCTGATCCATATTCGGCAATTGTCGAAAAATCAATACTTCCCGTTAAATCAGCAATATCTTGGGATTTTGGATCTGATGGACTGAACGTTCCAATCCCCACCCTTCGATCTTCTGAGAAAAAGATTCTTTCCACAATCACATCTTCAATCCGCCCTCCGTATTCCTGTTCAAGGCGCATCATATTTAATGGAGATAAGTTTCCTTCAATGCGGATACCATACTCAGTATAGAAATCTTCACGTAAATTTTGGGGAATGAGATGAAGGGGATCCTCATGCATCGGGCAGCCTTTAATGGCATAAATGGCTCCCCGATCCGTTCGTGAATAGGCTTCTAATCCCCGTTTTAACATCGTCACTAATGTCGACTTTCCTCCACTTACAGGACCCATCAACAGCAAAATTCTTTTTCTTACATCCAAGCGTTTAGCGGAAGGGTGAAAATATTCTTCGACCAGCCTTTCCAATGCTTCCTCTAATCCAAACAACTGATTATTAAAAAATCGATACTGCTTTCTACTATTAACCTCTTCTACTCCCGCGTCTTTAATCATATTGTAAACACGTGAATGCGCTGACTGACCAATCCAAGGTTTTTCTTTGATAATCTCTAAATACTCACCAAATGTTCCTTCCCACTTAAGCTTTTCTTCTTCTCTGCGAAACATCGCTATTTTCTTTAAAATGTCCATATAGACCTCCCCCTGTGCTTGCTTGATCAGAGACGATTAATATAATCTATGCGGTTTTGTATATGAACATGCGTATTTTCATAAAGTGAAACTTCCATCAGTGGGGGTTTTCGACGCACAGGACGTGCTAGTGCAGACGTTGTGATTGACGTCGCGCTTTTAGTCTGCCATTCATCCCCCACTGATGGTTAGTTGAACTTATCGGACCTTTACGGACAGTTGATCTCCCACTTACCTTCTTCGTATTCTCAGATTCTTGAAGTGGGAGTTCTACTGTCCGTTAAGAGTGGGATAAAAGGAAGAGAGGTTGTCTCGCTTATCTTTCATGAAAAAAGAAGTAATTTGAATTGTCAGTCAGTTGTTCGAAAAAACTTCATACTTTTCATTCACAGTTTTTTATGGATAGGCTATAATAAGCATAGGATTCTATTTCTTGGGATTTAATGCTAAAAGGGGGTTTACATAAGCATGAAATTAATACTTATTTTAGGGGTTATGATTGCTTTCTTATCAGCTATTTTCACTGCTGGATATGAAGATAAACCAGATCTTAAATAAAATGTGCAAAAGAAAAGCTGCCTGATCAGGCAGCTTTTCTTTATTTGAACTATTTTTCTTTTATTATTTCAGCCTGAGTTTCTTTTCGCATACAAACATGCGGGAGCCCTAACATCTCGATTTGCCCCATGAGTCCAGATGGATGCAGGCTGATCAGTTTTTTGGCAAAAAGAACATATTTTAATGCAAATCCATTTTGATTTGCTGTAAAAAATCCTTCATATATATTCTTACATGCTGCTCAAGCATATTTCCCATCTGACTGGTCCAAGTATCCTTTCTTGCCCCATTGGTTCTTTCTTCATAATATTGAGCGATCAAGCGATTATATTCCTCAAGCTGAGTCTTTAATTTGACTTCATCTTGTTCATACTTATTCTCATGATAGATATGTTCAAATGGCAGGCGTGGCTTCTGTTCATTCAAATCTTTCGGGTAACCAATTGCCATGCCAAAAAGTGGGATGACATGCTCCGGTGTATGTAAAACCTCTCTGACTTCATTGAGTTGATTACGGATGCCGCCAATATAGCAAATTCCGAGCCCCATGGATTCTGCTGCAATGGCAGCATTTTGTGCAGCGAGAGCTGTATCAATTAAAGAAACCATAAATTTCTCCGTACTTTCAATCGAATACAGTACCTCTTTATTTTCCATTTTCCCTATCATTTCATGGCGATGCAAGTCTGCACAAAAGACAAAGAAATGACCATTATGTTCAACATAAGGCTGATTTCCTGCTAATTCAGCCAATTGTTTCTTCATTTTTGGATCAGTTACCCCAATAATCGAATAAGCTTGGATAAAGCTTGAAGTAGAAGCTGCTTGAGCACTTCTCACGATTATTTCAATTTGTTCTTTGGTTAATTTCTTTTCCTCAAAGCTTCTAACGGAGCGATGGTTTAGAATAGTTTCAATGATCGAATTCATCTCTTTTGATGACCTCCGTAATATAGCAAATATTAGGATTACTCCTGTTTCATGCGTAGGTTTGGATAATTTTGCTGACGTAATGCCTCATAGACTAAAATGGCAGCTGTATTAGATAAATTTAAAGATCGCACATTTCCATTCATCGGGATTCTTAAGCTCCGATCTTTATTATTATGGATGACATCCTTTGGAAGACCTGTTGTTTCTCTGCCAAATATAAAATAATAATCCTGCCCAGCGTCACTATAATCAAAATCAGAATAAGCCTGTTCGCCAAACTTGGTAATGTAGTAGAAGTTTCCACCTTGATTCTTCTCATAAAACTCATCTAATGAATCATAGTAAACAATGTTGACAAATTGCCAATAATCTAAGCCTGCGCGTTTTAACATTTTGTCATCTGTTGAAAAACCCAAAGGTCGTATTAAATGTAAAACGGTATCAGTCGCTGCACATGTCCGTGCAATATTGCCTGTATTCGACGGAATCTCTGGTTGATATAAAACAACGTGCACTGCCACTTTTTTCACCTCTATTAGTTTGTTTATTATGGATTAAATCACATGTTAGAAATGATAGCTCATCAAAAGGATGAGCGTTTTTTTACTCCAGATGTTATTATACCACTGTCTTCGTGAATTGGATAAGTGGAATCACCCATCGACAATCGTAAAGAATTTATATTTGATATTTGGTGTATACGCAGTTGAGTCTTCATATGCCCAATATCGCTGTCGGCTATTGGTTGTGTGGGCATTCACGAGCGGCATACCAAGCGCATCCATTCCTGTGATAATCGTGTTATGGTCAAATCGTCCATTGCCTTGAAAATCATAACAAATGACATCGCCTTGCAGTAATTCTTCCGGACTTGATACCTCTCTTGCTCGAAGTCCTTGTTTTGAGTTTGATAAATATAGGCGAAGTGCATTGGCAATGGCCCAGCTATAACTCCAATTATTTCCTCTAATCCACCAGCCCGTCCCTCGGTTTGGATAACCTCTCATTGGAGCTTCTCCAGCACGCAGGCATTGTGAAATAAAGTTTGTACAATCATTTTCAAATTTTTTATAGGCAGGATTATAACTATTCCACCATCTTTCTGCATACTGAATGGCCTTTCTACGATCATATTGATAGGATAATCGCTCAGATAATTCATCATCTTTTTTTAAAAAAAAGTCACGATCATTATCATCCTCTGAAGTAGGGGTTTCCCATTTTTCTTCCTGTTCAAAGGGATCGATTTCCCATTCTTTTAGAAGAATATTTTGCTGAAAGTTAGCCGCTCGGTTTTCAATCTCTTCCTCTAGGTACAGCTCTCCTTTTTGTTTAATCAAATATTGAAAATGAACTTGATAATACACGCTAGTTAAATCCTTTGTTACGTCACGATTTAAAATCTTCCCGACCGCTTTTGCCTTGACAATTTCTGCTTTTCGCTTTACCAAGCTTTCTTTTTTTCTTTCTATTTTAGGACAAAGCTCAGAAGTTTTTCTTATATGAGAAACACATTGCTGTACACGAATTTCTAATAGCTTCTGTAATTGGCTTTTCATAAAAAAAACCTCCTTTCATATTCATATGTATGAAGGAGGCTTTCATTTCATTTTATAAATAGGAAATTTGCTTATGATTTCGATGTTTTATTCTTCAAAATCATTTCTAATGCATGCTGAATCTCTTGTTGCACATTGGGATCCTGTTCAAATTCCGTTGCTTGTTCCAATCCTTCTTTTGCCCGTTGTCCACCAATTTTTCCAATCGCCCAGGCGCTTGTCCCTCTTATGACTGATCTTGTATCCTCTTTTAATAGATTGATTAAATCCTCTAAAGCAGATTCATCCTTAAAATGGGCTAAAGCGATAATGGCATTTCTTTGAATTGGCTTCTTTCCGCGCCAAGCACCAGCTAAATAGCCAAATTTTGTTTTAAATTCACGGTTACTTAAAGCAAGTACAGGCTTTAACAATGGCTTTATCTCCTCTGGATTAGGTTCCATCTCCTCGTGAAAATGGAAATCCTTCCCTTTATTTTCCGGACAAGCCGTTTGGCAAGAATCACAACCATAAAGCCGATTTCCGATTTTATCTCGATATTCCACCGGAATCAAATCCTTCGTTTGTGTTAAAAAGGAGATACATTTTTGAGCATTGATTTGCCCCCCCTGCACTAAAGCACCTGTTGGACAAGCCTCTAAGCATTTCGTACAAGAGCCGCAGCGGTCTTCCATCGGCTCGTCAGCTGGGAATGGTAAATTCGTAATCATTTCACCTAAATAAACATAGGAGCCAAATTCTGGGGTAATGATGGCACAGTTCTTTCCGCTCCAGCCAATTCCGGCTCTTTCTGCAACCGCCCTATCTGATAATTCTCCTGTGTCCACCATTGATTTTACCCTTGCCTCAGGTATTTTCGATTGAATAAACTGTTCCAGCTTCAAAAGGCGATCTCGTAAAATCACATGATAATCGATTCCCCAAGATGCTCGAGAAAAAATTCCGCGTCGCTCCCCTTTTTTGCTTTCCACCCGAATTCTCATTTTGGAGGGATAGGCAAGTGCAATGGCAATAATGGAACGTGCTTCGTCTAATAACAACGCTGGATTCACTCTTTTTTCGATATCAGGCTCTTCAAATCCTGATTGATACCCAAGCTCTTGTTGACGAAGCAAGCGATTTTTCAATTCATCAAAGGTACTTGTTGATGCAAAACCAATTTTATCAATTCCAATGGTTTTACTGTATTCGATGATTTCATCCTTTAATTTTTGATAATCCATGTCCTCACCCCTCTCTTTTTCGGATATGATTTATGAAAAATGTGAATATTTTAGGAAACATCGTTCAATATGATAAACTATTTTCAAGATAAAGTGGAGGTGGAAAGATTGGAAATCCATGTTTCAAGTGAATTATGTTCCATGATTCCTCATTTTCAAGTGGGAATTATTCATTACAAAGATATTATTGTCGAGGAATCTCCTCAAATGCTGCAAGGGAAAATACAAACCTTTCAAGAATCCTTATACTTTGATTTAGAAGATAAAAATGTAACGGATTATGAAGGCATTAAAGAGTGGCGTCATGTATTTAAATTAACAGGAAAGGATCCAAATCGCTACCGTCATTCGGCAGAATCCCTTTTTCGCAGAATCAAAAAACACAACTTCCTGACGCCCGTTCATAGTGCCATTGACATCAATAACTTCTTTTCGTTGAGATATCAAATACCAATTGGAATTTATGATGCAGATAAAATCTCTGGAGATGTTCTCATTCGGACTGGGGCTGAAACAGAAGAATACTTTGGTTTAAATGGTCGCATCAATTCATTACACCATTTAATTCTTTCATCTGATGATCTATCCCCTTTTGGAAGTCCCTTTGTTGATTCTGAAAGAACCTCCGTCACTCGCACAACCAAAAATGCCTTACAAATTATTTATTTACGTCCCTCTCTCATCAAGGAAGAAGCAGACAAATTGATTCAATCGTTAATGAACATGTTTCTTCAAGTTCATGGCGGAAACGGAGTGTATCAGTTCATCAAATGTTAAACACCGATTTCCATCCTAAATGTACATAATAAAAAACGCAATGCCACGTTCTTTTTGAACGGAACACTGCGTTAATAACTATGTATGGAGCGGGTGATGGGAATCGAACCCACGACAACAGCTTGGAAGGCTGTAGTTTTACCACTAAACTACACCCGCACTGCTTTAATAAAATCGACCTTTTAATTATACTAAGATAGAGAATGAATATCAAGGGTTTTGTGAAAAAAAATGTAGAATGATGTCTAATTCTTAAATCATATTGCCAATCTAAAAGGCCTCCTATAAGAAGAGGCCTTTAAATTTTACTTCCATTCAATTGTTTTAGCCATCGCAACAAAAGGTTCAATCGCCTGTTGATTCTTTTTCCCAAAGATCGTGAGAATGGATTTAGTCTCTGGTAAATAAAGAATATTGACGACATCTTCTCCGTGTACTGCTTGATATTGGATAGCGCCTTCAAAGTCTGTTCCAGTCGTATCCTTACGTGTAATTTCATTAGAAACAGCCAAGGCTCTCATTTTAATTTCCTTTGTCAATTCGGCAGCCGATTCATCTGATGCCTTTTCAATTCTTAGCATCGTCCCGTTTTCCTCGTTCATTACCAAGTAAATCCCCGGTTCTTCCTGATCCAAACTATAATTTGGCAAGACCTTGATGGATAAATCTGTTTTGGACTTTGAATCTGCCTTTTGTTCGATTGTTTTCCCATTTTCCTGATAAGAAATGGTTTGCTTAGAGCTTCCTTTTTGTTCTTGATTATTTGACGATTGCTCTTTTTCCGTATTCTTTGTTGTAGAATTACCTGTCTGTGAATCCTTTACAGTGGTCTCCGCACTTTTCGATTCCGTGCCTTGATTTGAAGATGCAGTATCTTCACTTGCCTTCTGCTCTTCTTTCGGCTGTTTTTCATCCTTCTTAGCCTTTCCTTCCTCATCATGTCCACATGCAGCGATGAAAAATACACTCACTATTCCTACAATCAACCAAAATTTTCTTTTCATCTTCTAGCCTCCCTAAACCTTCCACTACCATTCTACAATAATTGACGACATTTTTATTAGATAAGTTGCAAAAGCTTTTCCATTATTCTCCTAATATAATTAAAATCTGAATTCAAACAGTTCCGATCAATCAGGCTTGACCTCTTTTACGATCGGCAAAATTAGTTGAGGATCGACGAAACGATCCATTGTCCTATAGTAAAATAACACTCTTTTGCCAACTCACAAGCCCATCATTCACCTATATCTACCATTTTCATTTATTTGACTATCCTTTAAGAATGAATCAAGCTCTTCAAGAATATCGTTATGATAAAACGTTCTGATTGGGGATTTTTTCGAGGAGGACCTTTGCATGGGATACTATATTAGCGTGGAACCAGGTGTCAATATTTTTGTGGAAGATATCAATCCTTCAGGAAGAAAGGCCATTTTATTTATCCACGGCTGGCCTGCTAATCATAAATTATATGAGTACCAATTTAATATCCTTCCTGCTAAAGGCTATCGCTGTATTGGCATTGATATCCGAGGGTTTGGAAAATCAGATAAACCGTATGGCGGTTATTTCTATGACCGTTTAGCGGATGATGTTCGATATATCATCGAAGGACTTCGGTTACAGAATATTACTCTTGCAGGGCACTCTGTCGGTGGTGCAATTTCTACTAGATATATGGGGCGCCATCTAGGCTACGGAGTTGAAAGGTTAGTCTTAATAGGAGCTGCTGCCCCAAGTCTCACTGAGCGACCCGATTTTCCTTATGGATTACCAAAGGATTCTGTCACAGATCTAATCAAACAGGTGTATGTGGATCGCCCCAAAATGCTAACTGAATTTACAGATATGTTTTTTTATCAAAAAATTTCAGAGCCCTTCTCTGAGTGGTTTCTTCAATTAGGGTTTGAGGCAGCTGGCTATGCAACTGCCAGTGTAGCAGCAGCATTCCGAGATGAATCCTTATTCTCGGACATAGGAAAAATCCAAGTCCCTACCTTAATCATGCATGGTGCACACGATCGAATTTGTTTACCACCTCTTGCAAAAGCACTTAACAAGGGAATTGCAAACTCTAAGCTAGTATGGTTTGAAAATAGTGGGCACGGCTTGTTTTGGGAAGAACGGAACAAATTTAATAAAGAACTTGTATCTTTTATTGAATAAAATAGGCGTTCATCACTCTTATGAACAACCTTTTTCCCTCTCAAGTTCTTAAAAGAGGGCTGTCCAAAAAGTCAGTGAAAGCTGATTATTTGGCCCCCCCTTTTTCATTTTTTTTGAAAAAATGCAAAAAAATCGTCCTCTTTAGTAAAATGAAGTTACCACACCACATTTTAGAAAGGACGATTTTTTATGAGCAATCAAATGATTACTACTGAAGGTTACAACACTCAAATGACATAAGGTTTATTCCTATCGTGGAATCGAAAAAACACATTGCGGGGGATCGAAAAAGTCCATGTCGAGCTTGGAACCGTGACATTAGCCCTCAACATAAGTGACAGGCATCCGCGATAACAATCCTAGAAATACAAAAAGCAAGTGGAGAAAAACGATGCGTTTTTCTCCACTTGCTTTATTTTTGGGACTTATTAGACAGCCCCTCTACTTTTTAACAATTTAAGCTAAAAAAAGATTCTTTTCGGACAGCTCCTTAAATCCTTCTTCACTTAAAAGTCAAAGTTATCCGGATCTGGACCTACACGTTTATTTTCATTTAATCCACTAATTAATTTCATATCTTCCCCGGATAACTCAAAATCAAAAATAGAAGAATTCTCTATTATGCGATGTTCCTTTGTAGATTTCGGTATGGTAATAATTCCTTTTTGTAAATCCCAGCGGATTATTATTTGTGCGACAGATTTTTGATACCGCTCCGCAATTTCTTTTAACAATGGATGATCAAGTATCTGCCCCTGCATAAGTGGAGACCAAGCCTCAAGCTGAATGCCATTCTCTTTACAAAATGCATACAATTCCTCTTGGGTGAGACATGGATGGTGCTCAACCTGATTCACCATTGGTTTAATCTCCGCCACCTTCAATAAATCCTCAAGATGATGAATTTGGAAATTACTTACTCCGATGGCTTTCACTTTTCCTTCCTTATAAAGAGTTTCTAACGCTCTCCATGCATCTATATATTTTCCTTCAACTGGCCAATGAATAAGATAGAGGTCCAAATAGTCTAAACCAAGCTTCTTAAGGCTTGTTTCATAAGCGGCAATCGTTTCCTCATATCCTAAATCACTATTCCATACTTTTGAGGTTACAAATAATTCTTCTCTTTGAATCCCAGTTTCTTTTAAACCTTGGCGAATTCCTTCGCCAACCCCTTCCTCATTCGCATAAATAGCAGCCGTATCAACGCTGCGGTAATCATGTTTGATAGCGTTTTTCACTGCATTGACTAATTCCGACCCTTCTTCTACCTGAAATACCCCTATTCCTAATCTAGGCATTTTAACTCCATTAGCTAAAGTAACTGTATCAAAAATATTTTTAATCATTATGAATCTCCTCCAAATTTTTTATTCATGAAAAAGTAACTTACATTGAGATGGCTTGATCTTTACTTTCTAACGCACGGCTCCATGAGGTGAGAAGCACAGCAATTAATACCATGATTCCGCCAATCCAAGCCGTATGGATAAGTCCTATTGACTCTGTTATCATTCCGCCTAGATAAGAACCTAGAGCAATTCCTGCATTAAATGCTGCAATATTGATGGCAGATGCCACATCAACGGCGCTCGGAACAAATCGTTCAGCCAAAATAACAACATATACCTGCAAGCCAGGCACATTCATAAAAGCAAATAGCCCCATGAATATGATAGTGATTAAACCAATCCCTTTAAATGGTGCGGTAAATGTTAAAACAAAAAGGACAATGGCCTGAACAATAAACATATAAAACAGTGCCTTAATAGGCTGATGATTAGCAAACTTCCCACCCAGCATATTTCCTATGGCAATAGCTACTCCATAGATTAGTAGAATAACCGCAACCATTTTTTCACTAAATCCTGTTATGTCCTCCAGTAATGGAGATAAATATGTAAAGACGACAAATGTACCACCATAACCAAGGGCAGTAATAATAAATAAAAGCAATAAACGACCATTTGTGATTAACTTGAGCTGATCTTGCAGCTTCGTGCGGGTCCCTTTCGGTAAATCAGAAGGAATCAGAAGGAAATTGGCCACAAAAGCAATCAAACCTACGACAACGATCGCCATAAATGTAAATCTCCATCCATATTGCTGACCGATAAACGTCCCAAATGGAACACCTGTAATCGTTGCAACCGTTAGTCCGGTAAACATAATCGAAATAGCACTGGCGCGACGATTTTCAGGTACCAAATTAGCTGCAATGGTTGAACCTATTGACATAAAAATCCCGTGTGCAAAAGCAGATAATACACGAGCAACGAGTAACACTCCAATACTTGTGGCACTAGCTGCAAGACTGTTTCCCACAATAAAAATTATCATGACCAAAAGTAAAAGAGTTTTCCTTGACATCCCCGATGTAAAGGAAGTCAGAATCGGAGCGCCAAATGTTACGCCTAAAGCATATATGGAAACGGTCAATCCCGCAGTCGTTACAGAAACATGTAAATCATTCGAAATCAATGGTAATAATCCTACACTGATAAATTCAGTTGTACCTATGGAAAAAGCACTAACTGCTAATGCTAAAAGAGCTAACGTGCTTTGTCTTTTATTTAAATTCATTTCTTCTCTTTCTCCTCCCTTTTGAAGTAAGTAATATATGATTCTGATAGCAGACAATTGTATTAAAAATAATGGAGTTTTTTTACCGGCAAATGTTATTATGTAATATATAAATACAAATAGAAAGTACGCACTTTTTTGTGATATAGTTACCAGAAAGTATCCTAGGCTCTTATAAGTTCCTATCAAAAACAAGGAGGCCATTATGCAAAAGAAAAAGTACAATATCGCTGTGGAAGCCACATTAGAAGTCATCGGGGGAAAATGGAAATGTGTCATCCTCTGCCATCTCACGCACGGAAAGAAACGAACAAGTGAATTAAAGCGATTAATGCCCAATATTACCCAAAAAATGCTTACGCAACAGTTAAGAGAACTGGAGGAAGATGGTGTTATCAATCGCATTGTCTATAATCAAGTTCCTCCTAAAGTGGAATACGAACTCAGTGAATATGGAATAAGCTTAAAATCGATCCTTGATTCTTTGTGTGCATGGGGCGAAAAGCATATAACAAAAATTTATGGCGATAAATTTGAGGTTTTGGAAGATAACATCCTGAATAACTAACCCGAATGAATAGAAAAGTACCATTTTCTTAATAGAAATGGTACTTTTCTCTATATTTACTTTTATAACATTCGAAGCAAAATCCTTCGTAGGATGATTCCAATGATTAATCCTGGAATCATAAAAAGCATCGGCAAAAAAACTGGACCTATTAAAACCCCAAATAATTTGAGCTTTGAGGAATAAATTAGTCCCAGTGTCACAAAGTAAGCCGCCATCACAAAAGGGAAAAACAAATAAGGGCAATCATCCGTTCTTGCATCCTTATATGCATCCCACATGGAGAAGAAATATAAACAAGGGTAAAACATGAGCCATTGATAATTCGCATTTAAGATAGCTTTTTCAATTTCTCCAATAAAGCTATAAATAATAATCTGATTAAAATGGGCCAGCACATTAACAATAATTTCCAAAAAGATAAAAACGATTCCCTTTATATACCTTCCATTTAAAAGTTGACCAAAACCAGGGAAGGCGATAGACCAAAGTAATTTTTCAATCGCACCCTTATTCACATTGCGACGTCCTCCTACCGTTTATTTATCTTTAAAATAATCCTGAAATACATCCATCATCCTATCTGTATCCCCTCTTTTCACTCAGTAATGATTCAAAAATAGTTTTATCGATAGTCTGTGCTAAAACAGGTGTAGTTATCCTTTATTTTGTTAAAAATTTACAAATAACAAATTATTCTACATATCTCTTGAAATAAGGGAAATGATAAACATTATATAGGCTAAGTGGAGGTTAATATAGTGAAAAATGCCTAAAACCAAATCAAGATTAACAGCAGCAGAAATTGCATCACTTTGGACAAATTATATAAATGATAGTGGAAGTATTTGTATCCTATCTTATTTTCGTGAAAAAACAGAAGATCATGAAGTGAAAAAGAGTATAGATTTTGTCTTACAACTTTCGATTGCTCATATAAATAAATTAGAACTCATACTTACAGAGGAAAAGCATGCAGTCTCAATTGGTTTTAGTTTTGCTATAACATAGAAAATCAGGAATTAGGGATTTGGAAATCCTTTATCATAAGAGCCTGTAATGCCAATCCGTTGTCAGATTTTACTTACACAAGATTTTACGCTCACCCTTTTAATTAACGCTAATTACTCCGTACCTTTTTTGCCAAATCCTTCACCAAACTTTATTGAATGTAACTCACCGCTTGATGCCCAATTTTCCCTGTCGTATTCATCGAAAATGACCGTTACCCATTCCTTTTTCACATTTAAGGTTTTAACTGCTTCTTTTGTGATTGCTTCAACAAACTGCTGTTTTTGTTCAACAGTTCTACCTTTTGCAAGTTTCACAGTAATGACTGGCATAACTTATCCCCCTTATAATCTACTATGGTTTCCCTAACCTTATAATCCATTTTTTTCTTAATACCTTGCACTTGTCGATGGAATGAATTTTATTTTGTATTCATAGCCAAGTTCCTGTTTCACCTTTTTTTGTTAAAATTACTCCAATTTGATTAAAATTATCCTCCAGTTCAATCCCATTAGGAAGCAATTTATCTATATCCCAATCAATCCATTCTCCATTTTTCATCACCCAAGAAGACAATTCATCTTTTCATTCATCTGATATAGGAACGTCTTCAATGTCCAGATTACAACCGCATCGATTGCACCAAATCGGGTCTCTCTGGCATCCCCTTCTATTTTTAAATCATTTGTTTCCCCACTTTCACAAAAACAATCCATATTATCCTCTTCTAAAATTACTGTTTCAATCGCACACTATAAAATCTCATTGCCTCAAGACTGCCTTCCACCTCAAAGACTCCTACTGTTATCAATTTTTTAAGTCGATATTCCAAGAAGGCATCACCTACAAATTGGTCTAAATGCCCCAGCACTTCACCAATTAATCTTGCAGATTTCATAAAGCCATTTAGCTTTGGTTTTCTATGTAGATATTTCGCTCTTTTGATCATAAATTCATCAAAATAGTCTTCAGGAACACTCTGTATTCTTCCATTTCGCCAAATCCTTAATGTATCTTGACTTTCCGAAAGAGATAGCCATTCTTTTTCTAAATCCATACGCTCATGCTGTGAAAGAGGCGGTTCATTCTTACTCTGTTCATAAATAACTTGAAGTTTTTCAGGCGGAATTTCACCCGCATGTAAAACGGTATATTCAATATTCTTTTTCTCAAAAAATTTGCTGTATGCCTTAGTCGTATTGATAACGATAATATCGTTGTCTTTTTCTTTTAACAGATGGAGAACGTAACGCAGTGCGGTCTGCTCATGTGCGTTATCAGTAATCCAAATGGTTATCGGTACACCTTTTGGAATAGAGTTTATTTGATTGACTGCCTTAAGAAACTCTTGTTTATAATCTAGAAAATCTTCATTTTCTTCATTCATTACATTTTTCATCCAATCAAATCTTGCTCCCACTCCAACTTCTTCATGTAACCGCCAGATAGGTCCAATAGAGAACATATCCCAAAAAGAAATGACCTTTTCCACTTGATATACTCCCATTTTCTTTAAAGCTACCGACAAACTTCCTGCAGGAGAAGCACCAAAAAGAATATGGATCATCTGAAAATTCCTTTCTTGTTTCATTTCTGACCGTTCGTGAGATAAGTTGTGAATCATTTCGTATATTTCTTCAACATCATGTACAAAATCTTTCTCCGAGCAATTTGTATCTTTCAGAAAATTCAATCTTAATAAGATGTGAAATAGCAGTGACTTCGCTTCGCCATCAGGAAGTTCTCAAATAACCTTTTTTAATTCTTCTATTTTCATTTCATTGCTCATAAGCATCCCTTTCATTTTTATCACTCTACCTAAGAACCCTACTTCATTTGAACCGCCTTCTACAAATGTCAATTCTATTTTTACCCACCATATACCCTTATTTTACCATAAGTTTTTAATGAATCCCTGTTCCATTTAATTAATCCTGAACTTGAATAAGAAATTCAGCCACTCATTTAATCGCAAAAAAAATAAAATACAGTCCTCCATAAAGAACTGTATTTTTACCACAAGAACATATACATACTGAAACTCAAAAATAAATGGATATACTATGTCATCCTTCTTGCTTTCTCTTAATTAAATCAAGAATCCCAACTACCAAACAAAGAATAATTACTATTTTAATACCACCAAGATGCTAAAAACTTTTCATAAAAGCCATTAAAAAATGAAACACATCAACTACTCCACTCTTCAAAAGATAAATTGGCAGGTTCATCTAAAAGGTCAGCAGAAACATCAATATTAGTTGTTGGCGTTTGTTTATCAACTTCCTCAAATTTAAGTTCATCAATCCATACTTTCCCAGTCCCCGAAGGTAAAACACCAAAGGCAATGACTGCACTATTTTCAGGTACATCTAAAACAATATAATAATGATTCCATTCATTATTCCCTACAATTGGGCGGTCACCCATATTATCGAATTGCAATACATCATGAAGTGCATCATCAACTCGCACCTTCTTTATATGATCTTTTAATCGATAGATTCTCCAACAATGGTACACCAGCTTTTGAATCCCTATGATACATTTGCCTTTTCATACTCTAGTGCGGCAAGTTTTTTGGTACGTTTTTTTAAACTATAGGTGGAGCACCAGATGCTTGCTTCGAAGAGTATGAGTAAAGGAATGGATACGGAGATATCTGAGACAAAATCGGGTGGTGTTAAGGAGACTCCGAGCACTAGTAAAATTAAATAGGCAGCTTTCCTGCTTTTACGCAGGTAATTTGGATGAAGAAGCCCTATACTTGTTAAAAACATCACGACGACAGGCAATTCAAATACGACAGCGATGGGAAGAACCACATTAAACATCAAGGTAAAATAATGGGCAAGTCCATACGTTTCTACCGCACCAATTGATCGATTGATGGAGGTCATAAAGCGGATCGTCATCGGAAAGACAACAAAGTAACTAAACAGAGTTCCAAATAAAAACAAAAAGAAGGATAACGGTATATAAAACACAGTCGTTTTTGCTTCCTCCTCTTTCAGTCCAGGTTTTACAAACAACCAAATTTGCAGTAAAAGAATTGGCAAGGTGACAAGGAGTGAGACAAGGAAGGCACATTTAAAATAAATAATGATGCCATCGGTAAAGCTAAATACATTCCAATCAACCCCTCTGGCCGCCGGCTGGTGTTTAAACCATTTTAAAAGAGAAGAAGATAGAAAAAAGCCCGCAATTAAGCTTGCTAAAAAAAAGGATAACACAATAATAATTCGCTTCCGAAGTTCTGCCAAATGCTCAACTAAGGGCATATCATTCATTGAAATCCTCCTCGTAAAGGAAAAAAATCTTTTACACTATCATCCGAACTTTTCATAACCATTACATATATTTAAATTAAATGGGCAGCTTCTGCCATGTTTCATGCTACCAAGGCGAAGCCACCCAAAAGAATCTATGCATTTTAAAACAACTCAGGACCATTTATTCCTATATTTTTCTATAAAGAGAACTGCTTTAAAACTACTCTTTATCAATCTCCTTTTTCGCTTCGGATGCTTCGTCTGCCCCAAATACATCTTCACGAATCTCCTTGGCAGAAGTACGGAACTCACGGAGTGTTTGGCCAACTGCTTTCCCGAGTTGCGGAAGCTTGGATGGGCCGAACAGCAATAACGCCACAACTAGAATGATAATTAACCCTGGTATGCCGATTGAATTAAATCCCATTATTATATCCTCCCCATTTAAACTAGACTTCCACCTGCTTTTAAGTATTTATCAATTCCCTCTGCTGTGCGGTAGGATAGGGCTCCAACTGTTCCCGTCGGATTATAGCCCGAATTATGTGCAAAGGCACTGGCCCCTGGGATGAAAACGTTTTCAAAATCCCACATTTGCAGATAATTATTGATTGCACTAGTTTTTGGATCTGCTCCCATGATGACGCCACCTGTATTATGAGTAGACTGGTAAGGAACAATATTATAGGGTCCAAGCTTCGTACTAGCAAAAACCTGATCTGCTCCCATCTCTTTCATAATCGTTTCTGCTTGTTTGCCCATATATTCAACCAAATTCCGATCCTGATCTTCAAAATCAAACGTAATCCGGAGCAGCGGGTTTCCAAAAGCGTCTTTATAGGTTGGATCCAAATCCAAATAATGGTGTTTGAATGGCATGGAGGAGCCCTGTGCCGATACACCCAGCACACTATTGGCATATTTCACGGACTGTGCCTTAAATTCCTTTCCCCATGATGGGGTACCTGGGAGGGTAGAATTAGTGGCAATCGGACGTTTGCCAGTTTGTGAGGTTGACATACTCCCTCCGTGTAAGAAGCCTAGATTGGAGTGGTCAAAATTATCACCGTTAAAATCATCCAAACTGGCTCCGAGTGCACCGGCACCGGCAAACAAATTAAATTCTTTTTTAAAAAAACCCGATGCGGAACCGCCATTGGTCTGATAGGCATAATTTTTCCCAATCACGCCGCGTCCGGTATTCGGATCATATGGGGTACCCATTTTTGAAATCAACAGCAATCTGACATTATTCATCACATAGCTGGTGACGCCGACAACCTCGGCAGGTTGGAAAAATTCCTCCCCCGTTTGGGTATCAATATAGGTGACCCCCGTTGCTTTTGTTCCATCATGCTCGATTCGTATTACGTTTGAATGAGTCCGTAATTCAAAATTCCCTGTCTTTTGTGCTACCGGCAAAACCGTAACAACGGGGTCAGCCTTGGCGCCATATTCACAGCCAAACCGTTCGCAAAATCCGCAATATTGGCAAGCTGGCCGGCTGATATTATCTGGGTTTGTATAGTTTTCTGATAGATTCGCCGATGGAGACATATAAGGATGTAAATGTAATTTTTTGGTAGCATCAATAAATAGTTGCAGGGTCGGGCTTGTTTTCATCGGCCCTGTGGGATAGGGATTGGAACGCTTCCCGGCTAACGGATTTTCCTCACCGGAAATGCCGCATGTTTTCTCAAACATATCATAATATTTTTCCATTTCATCATAAGTAATGCCCCAGTCCTGCAAGGTCATATCTTTGGGGATCTTATTCGCCCCATACCGTTCAATCGTTTTGGAGCGGATTTCAAAATCATAGGGAAGAAAACGATAGGTTTGCCCATTCCAATGCATTCCTGCTCCACCGAGATTATCCCCTAACAGAAAGGAACCATATTGCCTCATCGGTAGTGCGCGCATCCCTGAATTATTTCTAAACGTAACCGTTTCTTTTGAAAGGTCTTGCATCAACTCGAAGCGGGAGGCGTAGCGGAGTTCATCATGGACCATGGAAAAGTCCGCAGTCTTTTGAGGTTTTCCTCTTTCCAATCCCACAACTTTATAGCCTTTTTTCCCCAACTCGGAAGCGAGAATGCCCCCGGTCCAGCCTACACCGATTAACACTACATCAGCCTTTTTCATTTGTTTTGCCATATGATCCCCTCCTTTAGTTATGAGCTATGTTGGGAGTTTAAACTCTTGGGCTTTATCTTGACAAAGTCTTTCTCAATAATGTTGGCATAGGTTCCTTGGTGACCAGGGAAGTTTTTCATTTTCCAGCCTTCCATATTCCGGTTTCCACCGTATAGAGGGTCAGAATAGGCCCCTTCCAAGGTCGCCCCTCTTAATATCGAGAAAAAGTGGGATGCTGAAATTCCTTTTAATTGAACCTCTCCTTTTTCAAATGAAGTCAGAATGGTATCCTGTTCCTCCTCTGTTAACTCATAAAACGCTTTTTTAGATTTGGCTTGTGCTTGATCCTGAAGTCCCTGAATTCCAATTTGGAAAATTTCCTGCCGATTCAGCCGACCTTGATACCCTTGCGTTGCTTCCCCTGGAAAAAATGGACCATGGGTATACTCCTTTGCTCCGTTTCCCCAGGTACCAGCCAATTGATGATCAATGAAGTAGGCAACTAATAAATCCTTTGCCCCCGGCCCGTTTTCATCTTTAGGAAAAATTCGTTCAGATGCTGCATCAATTACTTGAAATTGTTCCGGTGTAAAAAACATCAATGCTTTGTTTGGTTCAGGGGAAGCCATTTCGTGCTGATCCTGTTTCACAGGACCGGGCTCTGGCTTTGTCGATTTTCCCATATATAGACTGCCGACTATGCCCCCTCCTACTACCACTCCACCAACAGCAAAGCCGGCATTCTTAATAAAACTGCGGCGGGAAATATCCTTTTTCTGATCTTCACTCATGACAGTACCTCCATTTCTAGATAATCAAAGAATAAGGATTTATTTTATTAAGCAGGCTGCTATACCTGTTTCTCTATTACAAAGAATAGAGAAACAAAAGGAATCAGGACAAACATCCCCTTTAATAGAAGTAGTTCATCGATCATTTTTTCTTGGAATACTTAGGTTTGGATTTTGTGAATCTTTCAGAGAACGTTGATAAAGTTATTCGTTCATAAAAGGAGGATTGTTAAAAGAAAGGTAGGAATTTCGACTATTTCAATAGTAATAGCGCAAAAAAGAGGAGGTTTCTTTGTTTTACTAACTTTTTATATAAAACTATTCATTCGATTTTAGAAATATGCTAATAACATTTTTACTGTAAAAATATAGCTAATTCCTAAAATATTTAAAGAGCTTGGGATTAAGGAGATATGGATACGTTTCAGCAGTCAAGCTAATCGAAGGAAACTTTGATTTTCCTGATTGAATAACATTGAAACGAAAACTGGGGCTGTCCAAAAAGCAAAGGTGTCAGATACCACAAAAGGATATCTAGTATTAAAAAGCATGTGAGATGGGATATGAAGTCCGTTTCTTCCGAGTGGCTGATTTGGGGGTAAGACAGTTAGAAGATGCCTTGAAAGAAGGCACACTACACCGATTAAAACGCCAAATTGAGAAGTGCGATTTACTTATTTTGGATGAATTGGGCTACGTTCCTATACAAAAACAAGGATTGGAATTATTGTTTCACACTATAGCAGACTGTTGTGAACACAAAAGCGTGATTGTTGCTTCTAACTTGGAATTTGGTCAATGGAATCAGGTTTTTGGGGATAACCGTCTAACCTCTGCCCTTGGGGATAGATTAGTGTATCATGCACATGTCATAGCGCTCACAGGGGAAAGTTACCGGTTGAAAAATGCCCTGATTACAGCCAATAAAGTGTACCACCTCTGCCGTGTTTTTCACCAGCAGTTGCCATGAAATGTACCGCTTGCTGCCAACACGTTTACCAATAGGATAAATTCAATGATTTTAAAATATAAAAAAGCCTAATCCCTCCATGTTTTTATCGAGGAATTAGGCTTATGATCATCTATAAACGCGCCGATTGCTGAACAGTTGATAATACGAAATAGCTGCAAAAATGACCCTAAAGTCTTTTAATAGAGCACCAGTTACTCGAGCAAGATTTTTAATATGATGTATTTTTAATTATGTCGTTTTCTTATAATATTTATAAGATGTATTAGGTCATCCTCGAATCTTTGCTTGCTTTTGGGGTTAATTAAAACTTTATCCAATTTAACTGCTCCGATGATATAACGGAGCTCTTTATTTTCTAAGAAAAGCTCCGTGTGTTCTGAAAACAAACGTTGAAACCATTCTTCATTTCTAAGTAGTTTTAAATTCTGGTTAGTTTTTTCGTCTGATGGATAACTATCCTTTCCTGCCCAAAGTATAAACAGGCTTTCTAATATTTCACTAATCATCCAATCATCTCCTTAAAAAGATAAACGATTGACAGATAAAAAGGTTCCATTTTATCTCATTTAACAAAGTCCTTTCCTTTAATTACATAATTTCACAATTTGGCCCTTAAATGAAAAATGAGCGCTTATCCTTGTTCGAGGATAGCGCCCGATTGCGAAATATTGTTCTAAGGCCTTTTTAAAGTAGTCGAGTAGAAGGGAGCCTTTCTACCTTGCGGTAAATTGTACTCCTCCCCCCTCACAGAACCGTGCTTGCGCTATTAACGCACACGGCTCCTCCTAGTCATCATTTACAAAATATAGCTAATTTCTTTTCTTAAGTCGTATATATTAACCTTAACTCTTGCGTAAGGTAATGGATATTTATTAAGAAAGAGTCTGAATTTATCCCAAGTAAATGATTTCCTTTGACTTCTTCTATTGAGCCATTTAAACAGTAAGTACCCGATTTTGTCTCTGAATTTGTTTACACTTTGGGTATTATCTGTGATGCAATAATAGTTGTAATAACCTACTAGTGAGCGTTTAAATCTATCCATAATCATATGAATGTCTTTATTTCTGTTAATTTTCAACCATTCTTTAGTTTCTTTTAGTTTAGCTTGGACTTTCTTTTTGCTTGTTCTCCGTTTTACTCGAAATTTTCCTTGTTTACTCCTACCGCAATAGTGTGTAAATCCAAGGAAATCAAAAGTTGCCGGTTTACTTCTTCCCTGTTGATTTGCATTTTGCTCTGCAAACCGCCCGAAGGGTATGATTTTGGTTTTATCCTCAGCTATTTCTAGATTAAATTTCTTTAATCTCAATCTTAATGAATGGAAGAATTGCTCGGCTTCACATTTATATTGAAAACAACAAACAAAATCGTCTGCATATCTCACTATGTATGCTTGTCCCTTGCACTGTTTCCTAACCCTTTTCTCGAACCATAGGTCAAGGACATAATGGAGGTATACATTGGCTAATATCGGAGATATTACTCCACCTTGCGGTGTGCCTTTGTCTGTTTTATATTTCTTACCTTCTTCCATGTATCCACCTTTAAGGAATCTACCAATGATTCTTAGTAGGTTAGGGTCAGCAATTCTCAGTTTTAAGAAATTCATCATCCATGTGTGGTCAACGTTGTCAAAGAATCCTTTAATATCTACATCTACTACATAATTTACTGTTCTCTTTTCAATATAGTGGTTCAGTATTTTCAAAGCATCGTGGCAGTTACGATTTGGACGGAATCCAAATGAACAGTCTAGAAAATCATTTTCATAGATGGTATTTAGTATTTTCGTAATGCCTCTTTGAACAATCTTATCTTCATGTTCCGGAATTCCCAATGGTCTTTTCTTGTTTGAGTTGAGCTTTGGAATATACATTCTCCTTACTGGAACAGGACGATAACTTTTGCTTTTAAGCCTATTTACTAAATTCTCTATGTTTTCTTTTAGATTTTCACTGTATTGATCTTTAGTTGTACCATTAACCCCAGTTGCTTTCTTGTTAGGTAGCTCCTGGTGACATTGAATTAGTGATTGCTCCTTTAATAAATGTGCAAGAGATGTAAATTTCATTTTAGGATTTGATTTTGCTAATTCTGCTATCCTTAGTAGTTTTGTTTCCATTTATTATCCCTACCTCTGTGTGTAGTAAATGTGTCCCTAGTATGGGTGATAACTGGTAGCTAGCCTTTCCTCCGTCGGCATTACCCAACTTCATTGGTACTACGCTGCTATCCGACTCCCTACATCGGCATTTGGTTTCCTTGCTTGTTATCGCTTGTACACCATACTCTTCTAAAAAAAAAGAAAAGACCGGTAGGGCCTCCCGAGTTGCCGTATCATATCAATGTATAACGTGCCAAGGTCTCTGACTCCAGAGAGGTTTTATCCTTCTTGCCTTTAACGAAAGATAAAATGTAGCTTTCTGCTGTGCTTAAGGCATCAGCCCTCTCGATTTACTAACATTATGGAGCTCAATCCCTTCAACCATTTGGCTTTCGGCCCGTCACCTAACTGTCTACGCTTAAAGACTATAGTTACCTTTAGCCCTCCAAGACTCGCTACGAGCGAATGGCTAGTTCTTACTCGACGGGAATCCCACCCGCTATATGATACGACCTATGCTCGGCCGCACAAGCACCCATTAGTTCAAAAATACTTTTTAACGTAACGAACTATTTAGTTCTTTGTTTCCGTTCGAGAGCTTTTGCTCTACGCTCCTTAATTTCCATTATGGTAATTTCATTTACGTTAGCTTTTTCTGACCGTATACGTTCAATCGCTTCATCAATAATTGCAACTTCATTATCGTAATCTTTAAGTTTTCGATATGCCATTGCATACGACTTATATAATGATGGTGCATTGTAGCCGTTGTATCGCGCTCTATCAAATAATTCAATAGATTGCTCTAGGTTACCAGCTTTTCTTTCCTTTTCGCCTTTATCCCAATATGGCTTCCCTTCGTCAAAGCCTTTTTCCCAGTCGTACAAGTTCTTTATATCTTTTAGTGGAATTCAATTGTGGATTGGATTAATCGGTAGTTTTTCTGTTGAAACAGTATCTACTTCACCAAACTTTTCTTTTAAAAACTTCCATACATCTATTAAATGATAGGTGGGTATGTTTCTCCCGATCCTCTCTAATGCTTTTTCTTGGTCTATTTCATAATTCGTTACGTAATCATCACCAATAAATATCCATGCTGTAGCCGATTTTGCATATTGACTTTTAAGTATTTTGTTTCCATTTGTTGATAATAGAGTTTTTGTTTCACTTAGATATTTGTCTGGATTTCCACCATAAATGATGTCAATTTCTTCTCTTATACTTCGGGTAATAAAAACAACTACTTTAAAATTTTCGTACTTAACTTCATCAAACTGTCGAGCTTTTATTCCAAAATAATGTTCTTCTATCTCACTTGCAAAAAGATGCGGAGCTGCTTCAAATTTCAGTTCAGGCGTACTTGGGCCGCGATCGTATCCGTTACCTCTTTTAGTGAAGAGTGGGGTTATGCGGTTCGTTACTCTATTATTCGTTTCATTTAGTACTCTGATCATTTCTTGAGTCTCTAACTCTATTGCTTGTTCTTCGGTTAACCCAATTCCAACAAAACGAACGTCGGTATCGTACATTTTACGAATTTTTTCAGCTTCATATGCTCTTTCGTGAAACTCTTTATAGCGATTGCCATGTCCTTTTCCGACATAGAATATTTCGCCAGTATTTTTGATAAACCATTCATAAACATAAAAATCTGTTGCTATACTACCAGTCGAAACACCCACAGGAGATGAAGAAATAGTGATTCCATTGTTTTCATCAGATGAAATCTCGAAAGATAAACCCATAGGTTGTTTATTCTTTTTACTCATATCTTCGAGATCTTTATGGTTTACTTTTTGATTTTCTGGCTTTATTTTTCCAAAAAGTTTGCTTAACAATCCCATTTTGATATTTCCCTTTTTGACTTAATAAGTAAAAAACTTCACTGATGTCTTACCAAAAATGAAAAACCATAGCTGATAATACAAGAGTATTTATTTCGTAACTACAATTTTTTAATGCCTGCTATACGAAATAATAAACCCCTACGTTTCACTATATTCTAATTATCTATATTCATCTATCCTGCCTCGATAGTATAGTAACTTCACAAGCTGGATAATTTTTTATCCTTATTCACCTTAATTTTTGTCCCAATTTTTAACTCTTCAATATTTTTCAGCATATTATATTGGGTGATTATCTAATAAGGGAGTGAAATCATATGGCATTTTATCCACCACAGAGTTCAATGAGACAACAACCACAATCCCCTCCGCCACCATACGTTCCACCAAAACCTTTTCCTTCACACTATATAATCGACTGTTTAAATCAATTCACGTATATTTGGCTCATAAATGGAGAAGGATTCTAGTTTTACCCAACTAGCGTTGAGTATGGTGCAGTGTCTGGATATAGATGGACTGGTACATTCTGGACGTTTCATGGTTTCGATGGAAGATTTATCGAAACCGTTGCCTGTTATCCAGTCCCTACTTTGTACTAAAAACAAAGGCCCCTTGTGGAATTTAAAACGAGTAAAAACTCAATAGTCTTTGTGATTTACTGATATTACCTTGTCTTTAATACTTTTAAAGGAGAAAATTCTTTGTGTCTGTCTCTAACGTCATTACCAAAAAGATTAACATACGTTTTTACTATTTCCATGCTAGAATGTCCTAATATAGATTGTAATTCAAATATGTTTGCACCTTGTTGAACACTTAACTTTGCAAATGTATGTCTAAAGGTATGACAATTACACCGAACATCCTTTAATTTAGCCATTTCGCCATATTGAAATTCTTTGTTGTACGCCCCTTTTAGTTAACCTAGTACCGTCCATAGTAACAAATAAAGCATCACTTTCAACATATCCACGGACAGCAATATATTTTTTTAATTGGTCTTTCATAACTTCTGAATAGGTACTAATCGTTCCCTATAACTTTTAGCATTTCGAACACATAAAAGATTATCTTCCAAACGTATATCCGATAACGACACTCCTACAAATTCATTTACTCGTATTCCTGTTTCAAGCATTAACATCATAATCGTTTAGTCACGAACACCTGTAAAGGTTCTTAGATCAGGTTGATTAAATAATTTATTTAACTGTACTTTTGTAAAGGTCGCAATAACAGTTTTTCTGTCCTTTAGTAACTTGATATTTTCCATAGGATTTTTAGGAATATGCTTAAACTTAAAAAGAAAGTTATAGAAAGCACGTAAGGCACGTAAACGAGTGTTGATAGAAACTACTTTAATCCCTTTATAATTTCTCATATAAAGTACGTTTTCTTTAATGTGTTCCTCAGTTATGTTGTAAGGCTTTAAAGCCGTAATATCAATTTCCTGTTCTATTAGGGAGTTTAAAAACGCTTGTAATTCATTCATATAATACTTAATAGTATGAGGACGAAGGTTCCTTAACTCGCAATTCTTAACAAATAAGTAAATTTAATCCTTAAATGTTTCAACATATGATTTACTTTTTTTCTCAATAATTGCTAATTCACTATCATCTAATAATTTTTTTCTTCTTGCCATAAACTGAACACCCTTTCTTTACATATGCACACGATTGTATGTACACGATTTGATAAACTTTCAATAAGTTAAAATCATGTAAAAAGAAAAAAAAAACGCCCCTACAATAACTGTAGAGACGTTTTATAAACGTTGATATTACTCATTCTTCCGTAATTAACGATAAGAAAAAGTAATAAAGATTGATACCGGTGGTCGGGGTCGAACCGACACTCCAGAAGGAACACGATTTTGAGTCGTGCGCGTCTGTCAACTCCTCCACACCGCTGATAAATCAGTATTTATTGTAATGCAAGTCAATGTACATGTGTTATTGTCCATTCGATTATTAGATACCTTAATACAATATTACCATGTAAAAAGAGTCTTTTTTATGACGCGTTTCATTTTTTATGCTACCTGTGCAGATTTATTTATGATTGTCATCACACGTTTCATTTGTTCACTATCAAAAATTTCATCAAATTCTAAACGTTTAACACCATACTGTATGGATATTCCTTTCTCCAAAATTCCATCTTTAGAAGGTATCACATGTTTTATAGTTTGGTAGCGAAATTTTTGTATTAACATACCATTTAATGAAATGAATAACACTCTCTTATTTGTAACTATCAAATAACCCTTGATTTCCTGTTTGCTAGATTTATCAAATTCACATTGAAGAAAAGTAACCCCTTTTTCATCTCCCTCAAAATATTGGTTACATATTGAGTTAAAAAAGGAAGCGTTCCGTTTTACTTCGTTATATTCATATGTAGTATAATCTAACTGCTCAATATCAACCACATGAGCTAAAGTTTTTAATACGCGTTTCTTTTCTTCTTCTCTTTTTTGTTCCGCTACTCTCTTTTTTTCCTGAATACGTTCAAGTTGTTCCTTTTTCTTACGACTTTTGTATTCTTCTACTCTCTCTCTATAAACCCTTACTTTTTCTTGAACATCATCATTATTTTGATTTTTAGCAATTATTTTAACAAACATATCCTCCACAACATAACAGATTTTTTGATAAACACCCATTAATTATCCCCCTATTTAACCATTTTCCTAGCTACATAATATCGTCGACCTAGCCAGCCAAAAACAATTGCACCCATCATCCCACCAGCAGTTTTAGCATTGTCTTTTCTTTCTTCTTCTCCAAGTTTATATCCATATTCATAGATTGCTTTAGCATGTGCATATTTAATAGGTACTTGGTATTTCTCCCCATCTAAGGCAGCTTGGTATCCAGCCTCTTGAATTTTCTTTCTTTCCTTATTTGATTTAAATCCTTCTTTGTACCACTCGATATACTTCTCTTTTTCTAACTTAGGTGTTTTATAGTATACGATTTGGAAAGCTGCTTTATATCCCTTTTTTATGTATGTCTGTTTTAGCTCATCCTGCCCCTTTTTATAGCCTTCTTTATAAGCTTCTAGATAAATAAGTTTTACATTTTTAGGTTCGTTCAGAATATCTGTTTTCCCATCTTTTGTTCCCAATAACAAATATTCTTTTTTCTTGGCTTCTTCTTTTTCTTTTATTGCTTTATTAAATCCATCTTCAAATGCCGTTTTTAGGGCTTTAACGCCTTGATATTGTTTAGGTATCATTAGTTTGTCTTGCTTTTTTCCTAAGGCATATCCTGTTTTCTGAGCAGCGGATTTTTTCTTATTTAATTGATTAAGTCCTTTTTCGTATCCTTTCTTATATCCTTCTTCGTATCCTCTTTTAAAAGCGTCAGAGCCTTTAGTAGATGAATTATTATTTGCTCCTTTTTGTCCAGCTGCTAGTCCATCTTTGTAACCATCTATCTCTCCTTCTTTGGCATCTTGTACCGCTTTTTTCTTTGCTAATTGTTCAGGGCTTCCATTTATTACTGAGGTATCGTACCCACTTGGAGGTTCACAAGGTACTCCGTCATCAACCTTGTTACCCCAGCCATCTAATTTTTCTGGGTCATAATACTTGGTGTAGCCTTTGCTGTTCCAATATTCCACAACTTCTTCATAACTTGAGAAATCTGAACAGTCATTATCCCATGAATCATTAGAACTTCCTGTGTTATCTGATGATGAATCTGAACTAGAGCCTCCATTATGGTAATGATATTCACCGTATGACAATCCCCACTCTTCACAATTAGTCCGACAGGTGTGACCACCACTTGAGTCGGTTCTTCCAGGATGCGCATAAACCACTTGCTGGCTAATAAAAAAAAACATTAGTAATAGTAAAGAAAATACTTTTTTCATCGATCAATCCCCTTTTGTATTATTTTACTAGTTAATGCTTCTTTATGTAAATGTCTAAATTATTTGAATTTACACCAACACTTGATATGTTGGTACTTCAAAAAACATATTTCTTTATATCCTTCTTACAAATTTCCATCATTGGAATTCATTTCACCTATCTTTATTTCAAAATAATTAGAAATTATAAAATATAAAAATATTTTACCAATAAATATATTGAAGAAATTAAAGAGGTTTTACATATGATTATTAATCATAATGCGTTAGCTCTAAACACATTTAACAATTTACAAAGGAGTAACAAATTACATTCTATTCATTAAAATAACTATCTCTGGATTGAGATTCAACCAAGCAAGTGATGATTTTAGCAGGATTAGCAATTAGTGAAAAGATGAGAGCATAAAGAAATAATCATGATGGTATTTCACTTATTCAAACAACAGAAGGTTGCCTATGCTCTGTTCAAGAACTTAACTTACTATTTCTATGTTCTACAAAGCCACATTCCCTTAAATTAGGCTTTTAATTAACTTCTTTATCTCTTGCTCTGAATATGGTTCTTTTTGTTCCTTATCAACTTTTATTGTATTTGATAATTTAATATTGAGCCACTTTTCAAAGATTCGATCACATTAAAAATGAGCCACGTGATTTCCAATTTTGAAAACCTCTCTTATGATTGAAAGTGACGAAACTATCAATTGGAGAGAGGCAAAAAGGATGATCAACATAGCTCAATTTCATAGTATCAAATTCTTACATGAGGTAGAAGGTCTATCTCAAAGGGAAATTACTAAAAAACTGAGTATTTCTAGGAATACGGTAAGCAAGTATTTGAAAACAACAGAAATGCCAAATACACTACACCTTCAAAAAGCCTATGGCAGAACAAAAGAATACTCTGACGAAACCAAACGGGTATTACCCTTCATCGATCAATGGCTTGAAGAGGATCTTAAACGTTGGGATAAACAACAACATACAGCTGCCAATATTTATCGAAGATTAGTAGAAGAGCAGCAATTTAAGGGTTCCGAATCCAATATCCGTAAGTTAGTGAGAAAACGTAGAAAAAAGCTCCAGGAAGTCTTCATTCCTCTGGAATTTCAACTCGGCCACCGATTCCAATTTGACTGGGGAGAGACAGACATTTATCTACAGGGTCGAAAACACCGAATCTACCTCTTTTGTATGCAGTTATCGGCAAGTTGTTTACGATTTGTTAGAGCGTACCTGCACGAAAAACAGGAGGCTTTCTTGGATGGATTTGTCCATGAATTTGAATTCTTTGGAGGTGTACCAACTGAAGAACTTTTCGATAATTTAAAAACAGCAGTAGTCAAAATTCTTCAAGGAAGGGATCGGCTGGAACAGGAATCTTTTCTTGCCTTACAAGCTCATTATCTCTTTAAAGCAGAATTTTGCAATATCCGGTCTGGTAACGAAAAAGGCCGTATTGAAGGAACCGTCGGATACGTCAGGAGAAATTCCTTTTATAATTCATGCTTAGATAATGAAAAGGAAATGCGTTTAGAAGAAATGGTAAAAAATATTTAATAAAAATAAAAAATCACCTTGACTTAGAATATCAAGGTGACTTCTTATAAAGAATTAAATAAATTTCATAATAATTTTAAGTCACTATGGAGTGGGTGATGGGAATCGAACCCATGACAACAACTTGGAAAGCTATGATTTTACCACTAAACTACACCCGCAAAAAAAGAGTTTTCATAATCTCAATTGTCTTTATAACATTTATTAAGTTCTATAGAAAATATAAAATTCTCATAATGACTAATTCTTTATTAACTACTATATACTTGGCGGTTACAAATTAAAAAATAATTTTCAAACTATCCATAGTTCTACATCAATAATAGGATGAATGAACTTAATGCCAATATTCATAAGTGTTTTTTCTTTTTTCCATCCCCAAAAAGCTATGTGTAATCCGTTTTTAGAAAACACATAGCTTTGATTTTTTTACATGAAAATCATACGAATAATTCTATATTCGAAAAAGAATAAGCTTGAGATTAATAGTTAGATAATTGACCTGCAGTGATTATAAAGACAAAATTTTATCCTCATACTTCGAATTTTCTGCAATACTTGTATCTGGTACAAAAATACAAAGTGCAATGGAAAGAAGAATACCTGTCATCATAAATCCACCAAATATCCACGGAGATGGACCAAAAGACTCAGCCATCGATGTCCAGAGCATAGGGCCAAATCCTACAATAGCCGCAGCCACTTGATAACCAACAGATAACCCAGTATAACGGACTTTTGCCGGGAATAACTCTGAGAACAAAGTGCCTTGTGTTGAAAAAACGGCGCCCCAAACTACTCCTAATACAACTGCCTGCATGAAATAGAGCCACCCTGCCCCTTTTTCAATCATAATAAAATAAGGAATAGCAAGTAAGAAGAGAAGAACTAAACCGCCCATATAGATTTTTTTCCGTCCAATAAAATCAGATAGATACCCAACAATCGGAATGGTAAGTAACATTGTTGCACAACCAATGGTTAGAGAAGTTAAAGCTGTGTCGCGGGTATAGCCTAAATAAACAGTACTAAAAACTAAAACGAAGGACATTGTAAAAACATTTACAAATCCGTCTCCTATCTTTAATCCAATGGCACGCAACACATTTATCCAGTCTTTTCTAAATGTCTCTATTATAGGAACCTTGGCTAGATTGCCAGTTTCCTTTTGCTGCTTAAATTCCGGAGTCTCCTCAATACCACTTCTAACCCAAACTGCAAGTGCGATCAGAACACCACTTGCAATAAAAGGAATGCGCCAACCCCAAGATAAAAATTGACTGTCAGTAGTTAACGCACTAATCATAGTCAAACTGAATGAACCTGCCACCAAACCGATTGGAACACCTAATTGTGGGATAGAACCGTAAAGTCCTCGCACTCCTTTTGGCGCATATTCTGTTGCTAACAGGATAGCTCCTCCCCATTCTCCACCAAGTGCGATCCCTTGAATTAATCTTAATATAACCAATAAAATTGGAGCGATTAATCCCACTTGTGCATACGTTGGAAGAAAACCAATGAGCATTGAGCATCCTCCCATGCCGATTAGTGTAAATATAAGTGATGCCTTCCTTCCAATTTTATCCCCCATGTGTCCAAATATAATACTTCCAATTGGTCGTGCTGCATAGCCGGCTCCAAATGTCACAAAGGCAAGTAGCAGTGATACTGCAGGATCATGAGCAGGAAAAAACAAAGTTGAAAAGACCAAACCTGTTGCTGTACCATATAAATAAAAATCATACCATTCGATAACTGACCCGGAAAGACTTGCAAATAACACACGGCTTTTTTTCATATTTTGTTCTCCCTTCAATATTATCTTTAACCTAGGACACTTTAAAAATAGCAACATCCTCTTTCCATTCTTTTAATTCAACCATAGCCCCAATTGTGACTTTTTCCATATCCTCTTTTTCGATTCTTCCTAATAATCTTAGTCCGTCATCGCTATGAATCACAGCTACAACGTAAGGAATTTCCGATTGAAATCGTTCCTCTGCAACAAAGATTTTCGTAAAAGAGAAAATAGTTCCTCTCCCATTAAATTTAACCTCTTGAAAACTTTCTTTTTCTCTACAGTTTGCACAGTATTCATAGGCAATAAGTGAGTTAGCACCGCAAATCTTGCATTGAAAACCATGAAGAAGTTTTCCCAATTCTAAAACCTCCTTTTATAGATATGAACAGCACACGTCCCGCCAGATCCTCCAAGATTATGAGTTAACCCAATTTTTGCTCCCTCTACCTGACGGTTGCCCGCTTGCCCTCTCAATTGCAGAACTGCTTCATACCCTTGACCAATCCCTGTCGATCCTATTGGATGCCCCTTTGACTTAAGTCCTCCGCTCGTATTAATCGGAATCTTTCCACCAATTTTAGTTAAACCTTCAAGTGCTGCTGCTCCACCTTGACCTGGTTCAAAAAAGCCAAGATCTTCCGTTGCCACAATTTCAGCCATTGTAAAACAATCATGTACTTCTGCAAAATCAATTTCCTCTGGCCCGACACCTGCCGTTTCATAAGCCCTTGAAGCAGCTAATTTAGCAGATGAAAGCGATGTCAAATCTTCGTTCAAAAAGATTTCAAATGGTCCAGATGCTTGACCCGAACCAATAATATCGACCACTTCATTACGGTAATCAGATGCTATTTCTGGAGCACATATTACCATAGCTGAGGCTCCATCAGAAATTAGTGAGCAATCATATCGGTTTAATGGTTCCGCGACCATATTTGTTGAAGAACAAACATCCTCGATCGTTATTTTTTTTCTCATATGAGCCAACGGATTTAATAATCCGTGTTCATGATTTTTCACTGCAACGGCTGCTAGTTGTTCTCTTGTTGTTCCATATTGGTACATATGGCGATTTGTCATTAATCCAAAAACTCCAGGAAAAGTTAACCCTGTGTTAACCTCTAACTTTTGGTTGCTTGCTTGTGCTAGAATTCTAGTTACCTCTGCTGTTTTTAAAGTTGTCATTTTTTCGGCACCTATTACTAGAACACGTTTACACATTCCACTTTTTATTGCAAAAATCGCCTGCCTAATTGCGAGACTTCCAGACGCGCATGCTCCCTCTACTCTTGTAGCAGGCACCCCATTTAATCCAACGGCTGAGGCTACATACGATGCCAAGTGATTTTGGTCAATAAATTGATCACCTGCAAAATTCCCTAAATATAATGCATCAATATCATCAGGTCTAACACCAGCATCTTCCAAAGCCTTTCCTGCAGCTTCCTTTGATAACTCAATGAAACTTTTTTCCAAAGCACCATAACATGTACTTCCAATCCCTATAACAGAAGCTAATGCCAATTTTATTCCCCCCAAATTGTTCAAGAGTGAGATGTTAACTCCTCTGTGTATGTTTGTCTTAGGATATGTTTTTGAATTTTACCAACTGAGGTCCGTGGAAATTCAGTAACAAATTTGATTGAATCAGGTACTTTAAATTTAGCCAGTCTTTCTCGGCAGTGTGATAAAAGTTCTTCTTCTGTAATGGCAGAATTTTCATGTAGGTTTACAAAAGCAATAATCGATTCATCTCGAATCTGATCGGGAACGCCAATTACTGCCGCTTCAAAAACAGCTGGATGTTCTGAAAGAGCACTTTCTACCTCATTTGCAGCAACGTTTTCTCCAGCTCGTTTCATCATATCTTTAATACGATCCACAAAATAAAAATAACCGTCTTCTGAAATTCTTGCATTATCACCGGTGTAAAGCCATCCATCTCTTAAGGCTTCTTCAGTGTCAGCAGGATTTTTAAAATACCCTTTCATCAATGTACGCCCTGGGATTCCTTTTACAATAATTTGTCCTGACTGACCGGTTGGAACCTCCTTTCCGTTTCCATCAACCACTTTTACCTCATATCCAATTGTCGGTTTTCCAATGCTCATATTTTTACGCATCCCATCAATTGGGTTCATTAGTGGAATCCCTATCGTCTCAGTCATACCGTACATTTGCATCAATGAGGCATCATATCTTTCCTCAAACAAATTTAATTGGTCAGATGTAACAGATTGGGCAAACCAAATCAGCCTTAATTGATTATCTTTGTCTTCTCGATCATATTGTTGAGCAAGAATCATTCGAATTGGTGCTGCAAATAGCGAACCAACTGTTGCCCCAAGACTTTTTGCCTGTTTAAAATATCGTGAAGCACTAAACTTTTCAGTCATAGCAATACTGCCTCCAACTGTCAATGCGGACATTGTTGAATAATACTGGGCATTCCCATGGAACAATGGTAGGACCATAAATTGTCTATCTTCTGGCGACATCCGAATAGACTTTGACATAAGCTCGCCAACATAAATATAGTTGGCATGAGTTATTTGAACTCCTTTTGGTTTTGAAGTAGTTCCTGAAGTATAGATCATTCCAGCAATATCCTCCGAATTTAAAGGAACATTGGAGGCTATTGGCTCTGCTTTTTCAACTAAACGATTTAAATGTAAATGATCATATTCTAACCCTTCATATCGGGCTAAAAGGATCTCTCGGAGAAAGGGTAAATTTTTTCTTATCCCTTGAAATTTATCTAAATACATTTCTTCCGTTATAAGTAAAACCGATTCAGAATGATTTAGGATATACTCCATTTCATCAGCAGTTGATAACGGATTGGTTGGAACAATAATTGCTCCAATACTTGCTAATGCAAACCATGAAGTCATAAACTCAAGACAATTAGGGAGATGTACCGCAACATGATCCCCTTTCTCTACATCAAAGTCCTTAAACACTTTACTAAGACGATTTACTTGATCCTCAAATCCTCGATAAGATAGTTCAAATCTCCTTTGATGGACATCCTCAAATAATAGAAATGTCTTATCACCGTGTAATAATACCTTCTCTCTCAACAAATCACGCAAAGTTCTATTTCCTATAATATCCACCTAAATCCTCCTTTTCTACATAGTACCCACCCCAGAAAAAAAGCGCTTTCGAAATTCACAGACTGAAGTCACAGACTGCAGTCTTTTAAATTATTGTAATCATTCATATAAATTCCTGTCAATACTTTTTTGAAATTTTCTGAATATTTTTAATGTATTATATCCCTTTCTTTCTGCATTCCTTCTTCTTTCAAAAAATAAAATACTAGATGAATAATAAGTTTTATATTACTATTTTCTTAAAGTCTATCAATAATTAGACGTGTAGATTCTACGTAGGAGGTAACTTCATGACACGACTTACTCCCAGACAAATCAAAGCACAGGAAACAAAGAAAAGAATTCTTGAAACGGCTTTAAAACTGTTTAGTGAAAAAGGTTTTGATAATGTGACGGTTGACGAAATAGTCAATACAAGTAACGATTCAAAAGGTGCCTTTTATGTTCATTTCAAATCAAAATATGAAATTTTTCTAGAAAAGTTTAAAGAAATAGATGAATTTTACGCGGCTTTTATTCAATCATTACCAGATGATTTAACTCCAAGTGAGAAAATATTTAGCCTATTAGAATCTCAAATGATTTATCTTCGGGATGAATTAGGGAGAGACCTGATTCGAACCGTCTATATGAACGCCTTAATCCCAAATCCAGATAACTACTTTGCAAATACCAATAGAACTTTATATAAAATTGTTCGTTCATTTGTCATTGAAGGTAAAGATCAAGGAGAATTCAAGGCCAATTTATCAACAAATGAAATGACCATGTTAATCACCCGATCCATGAGAGGAACACTATATGACTGGTGTTTATTCGATGAAAGTTATGATCTAATAGAAGAATCGAAAAAGTTTATTACTATAGTATTAACTGGTATAAAAACAAATAATGATGGTTAATTGCACATAAATATTGCTAATTGCTTTTTAAATAATCAATCTATTTATTCAAATAAATTTGTAGTAAATAGAAGAATGACTACTCTTCTTAATTACTGATTTATTTCTATCTAAATAATAATAATAAAACACTTGAATTAGCACATAATTGCCATAAAAATTACTCATAGCATAGCGGTGAGCATTTATTTATATCTCTACTTATTTTTAAGTAATAAACCTCCCGTTCCGTTTTAATATAAACGTTCACAACCTCTTCTATACCTTAAAAATAAATACAAAAAAATGCCTCTACAATTATCTGTAAAGACGTATGAACGTTGATATTACTTAATTCTTCTGTAATAGACGTTTTTAAAACATACACAAAATTTATTCCGTTGGTCGGGATATAAGATACTCCAGAAATCCTTATTTTATAAGGGTTTTTGGAGCGCTTGTATAAAATTTGTGTAAAATGATTTTTTTGGCTATAAATAATTATTTTAGATGACTTTATCGCCTTATAGAATAATAAAACAATTGAGATATTTACATCTTGCCGCCCGTAAGCTGAGAGTGTGTAATATCTTTAACGATGGGTGCAAAAAATGCGGTATACCAGGGTTTGACTAAATCTGAGGTGTTATGTTTTTAACGGGGTTATACTATTTTTTTCTTGATTGCATTAGCAAAATGTTAGCATTTTTGTTAGTACATATATATTCCACTTCTAGGAATAGGTCAATATAACTGATTATTAAGTATTCGTAAAATTATGTTAAAATATAGATATCAATTGATTAGGGGGGTAAATATGAAAAGAAATAAGTTAGTTGTTGTAGGTGTAGGCCATGTTGGCTCTTATGTTCTAGCAGATGCTATGAAATTAGGACTTTTTTCGGAAATTGCTGTCATTGATATAGATAAGGATCTTGCTTATGGTGAAGCTCTTGACCAAGAACATGCAACCGCTCTTACATATATGTCAAATACTACGGTACATGCTGGGGATTATTCCGAATGTGCGAATGCAGATGTGATTATTTGTGCTGCAGGTCCCAGCGTCATAAAAAGTGATGAAGATACGATGCCAGACAGGACACAATTAGCAGTTGTCAATTCAGAGGTAATTCGTGAAGTGATGACTGGAATTACTCAATATACGAAAGACGCAATCATTATTATCATAACCAATCCGTTAGATACCATGTTATACATAGCAGAAAATGAATTCGGCTATCCGAAGGGACGCATTTTCGGAACTGGAACCATGCTTGATTCTGCACGTCTTCGTAAAATAATTGCTGCTAATTATGACATCGATGCAAAAAGTGTAACAGGCTATATGATGGGTGAACACGGACATACAGCTTTCCCAGTATTAAGCCGCTTAAATGTGCAAGGGTTTGGTGAAGAAGAATTAGACCAAGTTTTTCAAGGAAAAGAACGATTAAATCGGGACACTATTAAAAAACAAGTTGTAAAGGCAGCTTTCGATGTGTTAAATGGGAAAGGGTGGACAAACGCAGGTGTTGCCCAAGCTGCTGTTACACTAGCAAAGGCAGTTATGCTGGATGAACGCAGTGTTTATCCGGTGTCCACAACATTACACGGACAATATGGATACGATGGGGATGTTGCACTAAGTATGCCATGTATTATTGGGAGGAATGGCGTAGAAAAACAATTAGAAATTGTTCTCGACTCCCAAGAACTTAAATGGCTACATCAATCAGCGGAATATATTAAAGAAACAATACAAGTTTCAAAGACAGGTAGAACTCATCATCTACAATCCTAGTTTAATGTTTTCAACCTGCATTTTAGGCGAACGGAATTTGTACTGTTCGTCTTTTTATTGGTAAATATCGGGCAAGCATAACGCAAGCCCGTTTTATTTACTCCTTAACTAGCGTACCCTTATCAAGTTGATATTCATAAGTGTTGAATAAGAACGTTACAACAGTTTTAGCCGAATTAATAACTACTAACGCATGGTGCATATTTACTTCGTATCTTCTATGGTGAGCATCTCCGTTTTCGTTCCTTATTTCAGCAAGTCCGTTAACAATGTTAATTAACCCGCTTAATACCTGCTTTAACGGTTTCTCTAAATTAGGGTATCAGTATTTAAGTATAATTCCTTCCGTACCCTCGTAAATTGTTCACTATATTTAGCCATTAAAAAACACTCCGAAAGTTAGATTTCACTCAAACTTTTAGGATGCAGTACAAAATCAACTTTTCAAGGGGCTTTTCGATATCGGTGGTCAGACGTATCATGATATTTTAAAGTAAAGAAAAGAATGGAAATCCCTATAATATCAAGGGTCTTTGATACTTGGTGATACCTGTTTTTAGTTTCAATTAGCACATTTTTGGCACAATCATGTCATATCATTACCTATCATGCATTCAGAAATTCAGTAGCTTTACGATAAAAAATTTTTCCATATAGTCCAATTGCAACTTATAAAGGGCACATTGAACAAATTCAGCCAATTTCTCTTCTACAAAATCATATTTATTTTGAATTTCTTCATTTTCATAAGCATATTCTTCAAGTCTGTTTCTACAGGCATCAAACATAACTTCAATTTTTTCGAACAGTAAATCTAAAGCCTCTTCTTTACTATCATCATAATATTTATCTGTATATGAAACCCCATCAGTAATATCTACAATATAGCGGCTTCCAAGTTGGTAAAATCCAACAAAATCATATTTGTTACCTACTCCAATATTAAATAGGTTGTCTGCTTCTCCAGTCTAACAGTTTTCATATGAATCTTCTACATTTGTACCTTCTACAATAGTTTTTTGAATTTTTTCCATACTATCACCTTTCCTTTCTGCTGCGTTTTTTTATGAGGGCTTCACGGCTCCCCTTTGTTCTTATAGGATACTTTAGGCATATCAGTAACAGTTTTTTAGCAATTTAACATGAAAATATTACTACATAATAGATGACCCTTTTCTATGTTTATAGATTATTTACTTTTTTTCATGATTTCACCTTCCTTCTTTTTCTAAATACATATTCCATTTATTAGAGAATACACGTTCTTAAACTACAATTAAAGCATTGATTAATATAACTGTAAAATCGCTATTTTTATTGATACACCGGTAATTTCAACTTTAAAATACAGGTAATTCATGTCCTAATATCTTTTTTTGGATAAGATTTAATGTCGTTGACTAACAGAAAAAGGTAAGAATCTAAAGACTCTTACCTTTTTCAATATTTCAGTAAAAATTTATAATTTCATTTTTTTATTTCAATACATACGTGATTCTCTAGGTTCTTTTTTTTCATTTCCTCAAACAACATCTTAATTTGAATTTGCATTGAATCAAAAAGTGTATAAACTTTTTCTTCATTATCCTTTAAATTATTACAAACCTGATAAACCCATTTTCATTTTCTAATATATAATCAGAAATTTCACTTAATGCAAAAATAGAGTTAATCGTTCCTATAAATATTTGAGAAAAGGCTGCATTGTAAATATCATGTCCGGGTGGGCCAAGATTAAGATACCCGGCTACTTTAAAACCAAAGATTTTCCCCGCTTGATCTTCATAAATTATAATTTCCAAACCATTCGAAGATTTTAGATTTTTTAAAGGTTTACTAATCTTTTTTCCCTTCTGCTGCACTGCTACAAAAGGATTTTTAATACCAATGATAACCATAAACAAAAAATCTATTTCCATTGTCGAATCCTTTAACATATTGCTTAATAACTTCTTATCATCATTTGAAGGTGTTGGGGTATCCTCCGGATGAGTATGCCACTCACCTAAATAAATCCTTTCCCCGTTAGATTCTTTCCATGCCTCTTCAATTATTCTTTGAGCCTTTTGAACATTCCTCACAAAATAGTAGCGCCCTGAACAATCCTCATTAGACGGTTCAGATATGCTATCAATTATTATCAAATCTTTATATACTTTTCCTAACAGAATCCCACCAGATTCATTCTGATCTTTCTTCGTTTGCTTATAGGAATCAAATATTTTAGCAACAGGATTAGTAAAAACAACATGTTTATCACCAAATTTATATATCATTTAAATCAACACTTTCTATTTTATTGAGCCTAATAGAAAAATCAGATGCACCTACCCATTTTGGTGCTAACAGTCGCTTATTTTCCTTTTGTTCTGTTAAGTTTCCTAGCCAAGTAAAGACCTTATTTTTTTTCACTTCACGATTTAACTGTTGTTGAATAAACATTATAACTTCAACAATAAATTTTTTTAATTCTAAAACTCCGTAAGGAACATAAGATGTGCTGCACCCAAGTTCTTTTTTGGAGTATAAATTTCCATTTTTTAATATTTGATATTTGTATTCACCACTGTTAAAAAGCATTTTCATAGAAGTTTTGCTATTAGGTTCAATCCATACCGCATGTCCACCTGCTAGATAAGGTTCCACCCATAAGTATACTATTGGTTTTTTAATCACATTTGCCATTTGTAGTTCATTAAGTCTTAACTCCGCCGGAGTGTTACTTATTGCCACAATTATTAAATCAAAGGGATTTAGTGTGTTGGGGTTAGCCTTAAGCAATGACAAGACATTATCGCTATAAACATGAATTTGACTTGTTGGATAGTGTTTCCTTAGTCTATTTCTAACTGCTTCAGTTTTCTTTTCTCCAACCTGATCTGCACCACATAAATGCCTATTTATATTCTCAAAACTTAAATTATCAGAATCAATTAGCAACAAATGCTGTATTCCTATATCAATAAGTCCCTGTGCCATATGACTACCAACAGACCCACAGCCTACAACCGCAACTCTTAATCCAAGATTATCAACCTTTCCATCCCCGCCCCTACGCTTTAACCGAACTGCGCTAACATCTGTCACATAATACTTATCTATTTCCATCATTGGAAATTCCTTTATTAATTCTATTAATCCGTTACGGCTGTTGGCCCTGAATCCTTTAAGATTTGTTTGTATTTTTTTCCTTCCTCTATAATTTTCTATAACTCTCTTAAAAGGTTTGAGGTGTTCCCATATGCCCCATGTATAATCATTATTTATGTGTATCGAAAACAATATCTTTGTGGGTCTTTTATTATTTGTAAGAAACTTAAAATAATCATTTAAATTACATTTATTGTCTTTTAGAATGTGATATATATCTTTATTATTTTTAGGAAATGGAAACTTGATTGGTTCATGTAAAGGTACATAAAAGACAGGAATTACGTCTTCTTCATTAAAACTACCGCCAACATTTTTTATCCACTGGATAGCCTCGTTTTTGTGGTCAGAGATAATCCCATGTTCTGACCAATTCTTATATTTAAATGGAACTAGATATACAACTTTAGAAATTTCAGATGGTGCTACTGTAGAAAGATACCTCCCCTTAGTTTCCTGCAACCAATATGTTTCAAATTCTTCGGTATAATCTGTAAGGTTTTGTTCTAAAATTCCTTTTGTAAGTACTTCTTTAGATTTATCGATGGTTGCGTCCAAAACCCCTTTTGGATTATCAGGGTTCGGACTAGCAACTACATCATCAAAAATACAAAGAGTTCTAAATATATCAAGGTGGGGCAAAGGATATAACTTTTGAAAACTTTGATCGTCTAATTTTATTTGCGGAAATGAATCAGGAAAATTAAAAGGTAGATTAATTAGTAAATTAATATCATGCTCTGCGACTAACATATTTACCTTTAAAGTTACGGGATACTTGATGGGGTTTTCAGATTCTACTTGAATAGCCCCATAAGCATTTTCAAGATATTCCACTGATTCGTTTCTTTTATTTGAATATATTTCTGTTAAACTAAGAAGATCGTCCATAATTTCCTATTACTGCTGCTGATGCTGTTTGTAAAGCATATCCTTTATTCACTCTATCCTCTGGAGGATTATATTCAGGAAATCTATCTCCAAAAATTTTTATCCAAATATCTGCGGATTCACTTTTTTTCTCTTTTTCTAGTGCCTTTTGCCCATTAGTAACAAGGGTAGACAATTTGCTTAAAAAATTGGTTTTTGCCGTCTCAGACCATTCGTCAAATAACTCCTCTTCAGGGAATACTGGTCGTTTTAAACTGAAAGATTCATTTAACTCGTCATAAATTTCTTTTGCAATTGCAATGAAGACAGAATCATCATCTTCTTCATAGCCTTCAACAAAGTGATTTGAAGCCAGTATTGTAAAAATCATTCCGCTTGGAAATTTGTCTTCACCTTTTTTATTATCTTTCCACGCTTTAAAGTACCTGACAATTCGTTTTAATTGATCCCCTTTGCTTGTCACTTCATTGCTAAACCAGTTTGTTAATTCTTTCGGGTCGCTATCAATCCAACCCTTAGTTTTATGAGCCAACTTCGGATGATCAGCATTATCCCCTAATATATAAATTGGAAAATCAATATGATAGTCATTTTTAAAGATAACACGTACACAGGTATTTTTATTAACAGGAGGAGTTGTTGTATGACCATCAACTGCTTTTAAAATCCAATTATGTACAGTTGTTGCCGCTGGCCATTCTTCTTCATCCTTTCCAGCCAAGTGTATTAGATACACACCGTCGTCTATATCATACTCACCTTCGATGGGCTTTATGATAGTGTTCATCATATAAGAACCTTGCCCCCAGAAGTTAGGTTTCGTGACTTTTAAAGTATTTTCAAAGTAGTTTTGAATCTTTACCCTTAGTGCATTTCTTGATGTACGCAAAGATTGCTTTTTAGTAGAGTCAAGTTTAATTTTTCCATCAAATTCCATGAACAAATCATTACATTGTGCCAACTTTCTCACCTCTAAATTTATAATTTTGATTCCCTTTTTCAAAAAAGAATTGCAAATTTGGATCATTAATCCATTTACTACTTGCCTTGTGACCTTTTTCTACTAATAAATCGATAGATTCCTTAGAGGCTTTATCCAAACCAATCAATTTACTCTCTTCTTTATTTAAAGGTTCATTATTAATCCTTAAGTAGTGACCTTTAAGTGACTTATTTAAGTATTCAATATGATAATGAGTAGATATAGATTGTAAATCCATCATTAAAGGAATTAATGTTTTACTCCAAAGTGCAATTGAACGACGATGAACTTTAAGTGGCTTTTCAAAAGAAAAATTTTGATGAAGAGTTGATATTGACAATAAACTAAACTTTTCAAAGCCCCGATTATTATTTCCAATAAAATAACGATAGGCTTCTTGAATTCCATGTAATGATGGATTATTTGCAAATAATCCCCCATCAGCAAATTGGTCATTTGAATTTTCCATTGTATAAATTTCCTGTATAGGGAAGTAAGTTGGTGCAGCAGCGGTTGCTAAAGCAACATCAACTAATCTATGGTTACTATCCCTTCCCAAATCATCATGATGATCAGTTTTAATTATACATGGTGTTCCTTTTGTTATATTTGAGGTAGGTATTAAAACATTTGTCTCACAATCACTAATTGTTTTATCCTTAAAAACATTTTCAAGGGCATCCCTTAGATCCTTATCACTATATTTTGAAGTAATTATAAGTTGTTTTAATTTCCTAAATGCATTTTTAAATTTATTCCTATATGGAAAAATTATTGGACCATTTTCTTCATAGAGACTTACAACTTCTTTTGCTGGAATACCTGCTGCTAATGCAAGTGCAATAATCCCACCTGTAGATGTACCACAAATTAAGTCAAAATAATTATTTAACTTGCCGTATTGCTCCTCAAAATCAGCCAAGATTACCGCAGAATATAACCCCTTTATTCCTCCTCCATCAATTGATAATATTCGAAATGTGTTTAGTTCACTCATTCCACCAAACTCCTAACGCAGCATAAATTAAATTACTCATTTTATGTATTAGTAAGAATATTTATAGTTTTAGAATCTTAAAGTGTACTCAAACCGAGAGCAATCGATTAAATGAGATTTTTATGAATTTTATAATATTATATAAACCAATTGTACCATAATTTGTCTGAAATAATACCCAAAAGCAGAACGTATTTTCGCTTTTTATTTGTATATTTTTTGAAAGTCTATAATAGAACATAAAAAAGAAGACCTAATTTTAGGTCTCAATCATCAGAAATTAGGGCTTGTCAATTAAAGTGTGTAAGTTATTCTAAGTACCTTAACACACGATCTTTAAGATGGTCATGAAGGAGTAGTTGATTCATCACCATAGCCCATTGTTGAATATGGCCACCATTCCATTTGTT